>JAIOZM010000001.1 GCA_021740585.1 Bacteroidales bacterium | reverse complement strand
TGACATCTATATGATTTTCATTGTTTTCATCGTCGATACCTCCCAGGTCCAGTAAACTACCATCCATCACAATAGCATCATAAGCCGCAGTGGCAGCGCTCTCCCATTTAGTCACATCATTGGTGGTATTGTATGCAGGACTTGCGGCAAACAATAATAAACGTGATTTTAAAGCTATTGCCGCACGTTGAGTTGCGCGTCCTTTGAATTGTAAAGCAGTAAGTGCTGTACTCCCGTCATAATCAAAGGGACAATACTTGATAGCAGTATCAAGATCGCTAATGATAGCCTCTATGCAGGTTTCGTAATCAGACCTCGGGATTTCCCGAATTTCTTCTGTGGTATACACTTTTCGCAAAAGGGGAATCCCCAGCATTTCTGTTTTTGCCGCATCGGTCGGACCGGCATATTGCTTAAGTAATTCGGATTCAGACCATGCTCTTAGAAAATGCGCTTCGCCAAAACGATTAAGTTTTTCATCTACACGATTTGAAGGAATAGTATCTTCAATCCTAATAGAAATGTCCAAACCATATTCAAGATACTGGTTTATATTAATTATATTCCGATAATAAAAATCCCACTTACCAATTGGATAATATGAAGAACTGGCACCTCCGGTAGCAAATCGGGTTATACTATTATTTTGCACTGCGTTATCTGATAAATAATCATCTTGAATCCCGTAGAGATTATATTCATTATCATTTACCCAGTCGTATACTTTATCTAATACACCATGAGCATATTTATAGTCTGCCCATATATCCACATCCTCCTCATTTCCAATATATACCGGCTCAATAACATCTGAACATCCTACTGCAAACACTAACATCAAAATGCTTGCACTTACGACTTTAAAATAATTATTTTTCATAGGTCTGAATTGTTTTTTAACAGGCCATACTGAACTCACTGGATTTGCTATTTTCCTGAATGATATCGAATATTTTATGGCTTTTTTCATTTCTTTATATTGTAGTTAAATAATAAAGTTCTAAAACGACAGGTTTACGCCTACTGAGTATTCTTTGAAGAGCGGATAATCCGAATAACCACCATCAATGTATTCCGGATCGCTATTCTCAAATTTCGAAAGAACCAAAATATTCTTTCCACGAACAAAGACCTTTGCTGTATTGATAAACCAGTTCTGAGCGAACCTGGCAGGTAAATTATATGCTAACTCTATATTCTCTAAACGGAAGAAGTTTCCGGGCACCAACCAATATCTTGATGTACGATAGTTATTATCGCTTCCCAGCACAGTAAGACGAGGCTGTGTATTCCCATTGGGAAGATTTTCGTACATACTTGCAGGACGGGAATCAAAGCTTGAAATTTGATACTGACTATTACCACTTAAGTTAATATCGTAACCCGCGAATCCGGCTCCATTCACATATAAACTAATTGCTTTATACGCAAGAAGTACATTGACTCCGTAGTTTATCCGGGGCACACTGTTTCCCAAAACCTCGATATCTCTGGTATCAACAACACCATCATTATTAACATCTTTATAAATAATATCATCTTTAAAGATATCTCCTATATATTGATTTGATGCTAAGGCATCAGCATCAGAGGCAAACAATCCATTATCTACCAGTCCATATATTGCATCTGTTGCGTCACCCTCTCTAAGATCTTCTATATTGGTATAGGCAGGTTCTGCATATTCTGTTCTTATTGCTTTAAAATAACCAACATTGGCACCAATGCTGTAACGTATATTTCCCTTATGATTATTATAGCTCAACCCTAACTCAAGTGCGTTTCCATCCTCTGCATTCTGATTGCTATATGTATAATAGGGATCTCCTCCGGCCATATCGAGGGTAACTCCACGAGTAATCAATTCAGATTTTTTGGTATGGAAGTAATCCATTTGTACCGATACTTTTTTCTCAAAAAGTACAGCATCCAAGCCAATATTTGTAGTGGAAATTACAGGCCAGTCAAGACCAGGTGAAGCTGTCTGTGTCTTATAAGAAGTTGCGGTACTGGCCGTCGTGCTTCCTACTCCGGTTAATTTATCAAGATCCGTAATGCTCCAATCGTCAAGGAAGGAGAAATAGTTACTAAAAGAAGACAGATAGCCCTGCTGACCCCAGGATCCTCTTAATTTTAAATAATCGATTTTAGAACTTTCAGCTATAAAATCTTCTTCACTTATAATCCATGATGCCCCCAGGGTTGGAAATAATTTGTATTGGTTATCATCCAATAACTTGTTTGTCCCGGCATAGTTAAGTATAAGTTCAGCGGCATACTTTTTCTTATATGTATAGTTAGTTCTCATGTTGAAACTTTGAGAAACAAACCTGTCGACATTATTATCGCTAAAATCATACTTATAGAGGTAGGCAATAAGTCCTGCATCAATGGCATGATCATCAAAGATTTTGTTATAAGACAGTAAGCTGGAAAAATTATAGCGTCTTCTAACTGATGTTCCCTCACTACTAGGGCTTAATTGAGGAACAGCCCATGCCGTTTGGTTTATTACCATACTGTCTCCTCCTCCGTCAATCGGAACAAACAGCAATTCATATTCATCTCCATCGTTATTAAGACCTAATTGTGACTGGTTCCACACATCACCTGTTCCGCGGACACTTAAAGCCAAACCTTTCGTAATTGGGCTTAAGTCGAAATTTAAGCCTAAATTGATACTCATTACCCGGTCGGTTTGATCAGCATATCCTGCCTCTTCCATCTCATACTTCATATTTCGTCCATATTGCTGTGAAGTAATATAAATTGAGTCTCCCAACATTAAAGGAAAGGCATTTGGAGGAAGAGATGTAACCTGACTCATTATTGTTCCGGTAGCTAGTTGTGGTGAATGCTGATCCGCATAGGAGCCCATCAAGCCCAGATCCATAACCATATAATCGGTTAAACGAATGTCAAGGTTGGTACGAAAATTAAAATCTTCGTTGGTCCGCTGATCAGGAGAATTCTCCATTCCCTGCATGCCATTGTAGGAGAAATTAGCAAAATATTTTGCATCTTCCGTTCCGCCCGAAACCTGAGCTGTATACTGCTGACGGGTAACCATATCCCTGTAAACAAGATCGCGATAGTCAACATCAGGATATCTTACCAGATCGGTATGATCTTTATAGGCATCCAAAGCTCCCTGATCGTAGAAGGGTGATAAACCATCGCTAATTAACGAATTATTGATGGTTTGCGCATAATTATAGGAATTTTGCATATCCACCATTGAGGTTGGAAAACCATAATTTGTTTCTGCTTGTATCAATATTTTCCTTGGTCCGACTGATCCTCGTTTTGTTTTAATATCTAAGATTCCCTCCGATCCTATTTCACCCATAAAAGCAGTAGCGGAAGCACCTCTCATAAATACGACTTCATCAATTTCCAATAATCCAAGGTTCTGAGTCATAGGTATTCCATCAACCAATACTGTAACAGAATTCCCATGATATTGCACACTGTATGTTTCAAGACCGGGACGAGAACCGGTTTGTCTTACCTGCAAACCGGGAATAAGTCCGGTAAGCGCTTCATAAACTTGTCCACTGGGGTGTTTTTCCAATTGATCGCCAGAAATGCGAATTACGCTTCCTGTTGAGCTAACTGCGTTTATTTTCCCAAAAGGAATATCAACATCATCATCGGGATTTAAAAAACCGAGTCGTTGCATAACAACATTACCATCAGCATAAAGTCCGGCATTCACCCTTAAAATAGTCCTCTTAAAGCCATCAGATTCGAAAGCAATATTGTCAACTAATTTAGCTTTAATTGTAAACGCTCCAATCGAATCTGAAACGGAAACATCTCCGTTACTATTTAAAATCAAAATCCCCTCTAATGGCTCGCCCAGATCACTATAAACACTACCAGATACGTCTATTGTTTCAACTTGCTTATTATTTTGAGCATTTACAGATAGTGTAAATCCAAAAAAGGCAAAAAGCATTAGTACTATGATTCTATCTTTGTTCATCTTATAAAAAGGTGTTTGAGTTAGTTTTGTAAAAACATACATTTTATTCCTCATTTCAAATTACCAATTCGGATTTTGTTCAAATTCAGGATATTGGTATACTTCCTTCGGATTAATCGGATAAAAATAATTTCTCTCCGTAAATGATTTCTTTAGGACGTCAATCTCGTATTTTTCAAACTTGTATCCTGTCGGGTAAGTAGCGATGTCTGCATTCCATTCAATATGAACACCGTAAGTACTGGTTATTTCATCTAACATATGCCAGCGAAGAATATCGAACCAGCGGTGACCACCCTCAAAACAAAACTCAATGGCTCTTTCATTTCGAACCCGGTCCATATAATCGGTGGTATTTTGATAGATTGCATTTAAATTAGGCATCCCTACACGATTTCGTATTTTATTAAGAGCTTCCAAAGATGTATATGCTGCAGCAGCACCGTCACCTGAAACCGTAGCGTTAATATTTCCTCTACCCGAAGCTTCAAAAGCAGCCTCTGCATAATTGAGATAAGCCTCCGCTACTCTAAAGTAAGGTATATTAAGCTCTACTTCTCTCGGTCCACCATCTGCTACTGAGGTTGTTGCTCCTTTTGCCCAATATTTTTTCATCATATATCCTGTATGAGGATAAGGAGCGGTAACAACAGTTCTTTCTGCTCCCTGCGAGCCATCCTGTCCAACTTCATACATTTCTACAATATTATCTGTTGATCCAATAGGCCAGTTCATACCATTATATACTATAGTGTTGTAAAAGCGAGGATCTCTCTTAATGTATGGATTTTGCAGATTATAATCAGGATCGTCCTCAATGGCCAATCCGTTTTTGGTTTCAAATTTTTCAACAAAATTTTCATTGGGAGAAACAGAAGTTAATGCCGTTTGACTGTGCAAATAGCCAGGGCCACCATTATAGTAGGTATAATTGGTTGTATATCGGTTCCATGTACTTCCTCCTGATGCACGGACCAGTTCACGATAGACTGTAAACAAAGTTTCAGGACTACGGTTAACATAAAGGAATATCTGTCTGTAGGGCATTATACTTTCTATTTCAGGCACTATATAATCGAGGTCGTTTTCACTTTCTACTCTGGCATTAATGGCTCCTGAAGCATCCACTAAATGATGATAGGGATCTTCATTCTCAATAAACTTAATAAGTACATCAGCAGCCTCAGCAGCTTCCTTCCATTTAGTCAGATCATTTTCAGGATTATAAGTTTTACTCGCAGCATAAAGTAATACTCTGGATTTCAATGCAAGAGCCACGGATTTAACAGGACGACCTGTGTTATCCACATCCCACTCTACAGGTAAATGTTGAAATGCCAAATCACAATCATCAGCAATTTTTGTGGCGGTTTCCTGAAAGCCAAGTCTTTCAAATCCTAAATAGTCATTTTGATCCAATGGCTCGGTAAAATAAGGCATTCCTCCCCAACGTTTTAAGATTTCAAAATAACAATATGCGCGGATAAAATAGGCTTGTCCTAATAACTGGTCTTGTTGTTCTTTCGTAATGTCAATGGGAGTATCTATTTCCTTTATCGTTCTGTTAGCAATACGAATGCCCTGGAACCCCAAAATATAAGGAGCAGTAAACTCAACTTTACCGGGACCGCTGGCAACTCCAAAAGCATCATAATTTATATTGAAATATTCCATCCAGTTGCCACTTTTAAATTCAGGAATTCTATCCCTGTTGGTTGATCCTTCGTCTCCAAACTGAGATACATGGGTATGATTTTTTGAACTGGAAAAAATTTCAGTTGCATCAACCAGATATAATTTGTGGTAACCCTCCTCCAGGAAGCGTCTCATATTATAGTAAGAGCCAAATACTTCTTCTTCAGTAATAGCATCACTGACTTCTCTTTGATCAAGGTATTCCTCACAACTAATCGTTGAGACTGTGAGTAATATTAATAATAAATACTTTTTCATATGTTCAAAATTTATTTTCAATTATCATATGGAACCCACATTTTAAAAAAGATTCAGTTAGGTCTATGTTTCCAAAATATGTGGGTTTCATTATTTCAATATTTAATTTTTTCATAAACATTCTAGAAGTCTAATTTAAATCCTAATGTATATCTTTTCATCACAGGATATATATTTGGTCCTGATAGTTCCGGATCTCCCACGTCAATTTTTGAGATTGTTAAGAGGTTATAACCTGAAAGCACCACTTTAAGTTGATCTATACCATATTGGCTGTTCTTAATGTGTATGTTATAAACAATTTCAGCATTTTTTATTCTGAAATATCTGGCATCCAATAATTGAAAAGTACTGGGTTGGTCAATCCTGCTTTTACCTTCACCAATAGAATGAAGTGTAGGATAGGCCGCGTCTAAATTCTCGGGAGTCCAGTAGTCATAATGAATATCACGCACACCTATAGCCAACTCGGAACGAAATGGAACTAAGTAGCTACTTGCATTAATATTACGGGATCCTACACCTGTAGCAAATATTTTAGCACTCCAGTTCTTATATTGACCACCAAGGGTTATACCATATTGGGTTTGTGGAAGTTCGGGCAATGCATAATAAAGCCTGTCACTTTCACGGACAATGGTTCCGTCTCCGTTATAATCTACATACATCAAGTCTCCGGGCTGCCATTGTTTACCACCAAAATCAGGAGTAACATAATTTAATACTTCGTCGATACTGTTCAAATATCCATTGGTAAGATATACCTGCTCGGTACCTAATGGTTTTCCGGCTTGCTTTATGTGTTCGGGAGTTAGTTCCGGTTCGCTATAGGCAACTATCCGGTTTTCATTAAATCCATAAGTAAGTCGTACATAATAATTGAAACCGTTTCTGAGAGACTCGGAATAATTTACAGTAATCTCGTATCCTTGCTTTTTTACCTCTCCTATATTAACATTTTTAAATGTTGCCGTTGCTCCATAATAGTCAGGGATCGTACGTAGAGGCAAAAAGATGTTTTCACGATATTCATTGAAAAACTCAACACTACCGCTAACACGTTTATTAAACATTGAAAAATCGAAACCTAAATTTTCTTTGGTGGCTGTTTCCCAGGTTGCATTTGGATTTCCAATTACCTCTTCTCTGATATAGCCTCCCTGATCACTAAAATACTGTCCAAAATACATATCTCCGGTTCCATCAGAATCTAGCAGATCATCACCTTTATCAGCATATACGAAGGTGCCAAAATACATTCTCTTTTCAGAACCTGCCTCGCTACCTGATTGTCCCAGACTATAACGTACTTTAAGCTGATCTAAAAAAGACAGATTTTCTTTCACAAAAGATTCCTTGGCTATATCCCATCCTACCGATCCGGAAGGAAAGAATCCAAATTGATTTCCGGGTAAAAAACGGTCTGTACCATTGTAGGCCCCACTGAACTCCATCAGATATTTCTTCCTGTAATTATAGGTGGCACGCCCAACCCAGTCTTCCTTAAAGTCGGGGAAACTGCTCCCGGAAACCCGCTTACTCCTACTCCATAAAGCTAATGCAGAAACATTATGATTACCAAAGGAACGTATATAATCGATTTGGGTATTGTAATAATAACGGTCGTTTTTCGAGTTCGTAGATTGATTACTTAACTGGGCTTTTTGTTGCACACTTGCATCATTAGTGAGATTAGTCCATATCCCCTCAGGACTTAAATTGTATAACTGTGCTCTGTAATTCACCGATTGATTGTAGGCATAATCAGCTGATAAATTATACCTTCCGGAAACGGATAAACCTTCTGTAAGAAAATCCAGTTCCTGCTTTAACACAAAGTTTGCGGTTAAAACATTTCTTCTTACAGTATTAACACCATCAGCATACAGTGAATTATATGGATTATCTGTATTGGGAAAATCAGCATTCCCGGCATATCTTACATCTCCAGGAGGTGGCGCAAAAGGATTTGGATCAGGATATAGCTCCAGGATATCTGAAGGATAATAAAGCGGGCTTCCCCATGAAGGGTACTCAAACATATTGTTAAGTATCTCTGACTGATCTCCACTTTCATTTTGCTCCTCAAAACGACCGGCAAAATCGGTACTAAAAGTTGTTGTTGGAGAAATCTTGAAATCGAGGTTGGTTCGATAGGTCAGTTTCTGGAAATTGTTTTGAGAATTATAAGGCAAATCAAAATCACCCTTTTTAAAGGCATCGCCCTCATATGCATAACCTACGGTAGTAAAATAATTTACCAAATCGCTTCCTCCTGTTATACTTATATTATTTCTGGTAGCAAAGGCAAAGGGCCTTACCGATTCTTCATACCAATTAATATCAGGATAAATATAAGGCAGATCCTGATCTCTGTAATGTTGTAATGCATCCTGGCTTGTTAGCTTACTATACTGATTATCATTTTTAGCAGCATAATTATATAAGTAATGTGCATCGTAAGACCCCAACAACTCAATCGGTTTAGTCGGTTGCTTCAAGGTAAAATCAGAATTGAAAGAAACACGGGCTCTACCTTTGTGACCACGCTTTGTGGTAACAATGATCACCCCATTCGCACCTTCAACACCATAAACAGCTGTGGCCGCAGCATCTTTCAGAATACTAATCGAAGAAATTTCCTCCGGATCCATATATTCGAAGCCCCCTTCAATTTTAATCCCATCAACCACTACCAGAGCCTTATCATCATTTATTGAAGAACGGCCTCTGATATAAAGATCAGACTTATCAGCACCCGGCCGACCGCTTTTTGCCATAGATAATAATCCTGGTGACAATCCACTAAGTGCCGCAGATATATTGGAGGCACCCATTTTTTCAATATTGTCACCACTAACCTGATCAATAGCAGAAAGCAAACTCTCTTTTTCCTGCACACCATAACCAACAACCACGATCTCATCCATCTCAATGGCGTTTACTTCCATCCTTACAATAAGCTTTTGGCTAGGGTCTGTTACTTTTATTTCGCGACTAACCATCCCAATGAAAGAAAATATCAAGTGTGGCTCCTGACCTACATTAGAAATAGTGAAATTCCCATTCACATCTGTGATTGTGCCATTATTTGTTCCTTTTTCCAAAACAGTAACGCCAATAATAGCTTCACCTACATCATCAATCACCACTCCTTTTACTACCGTTCCGGATGATCGGGACTGTCTGTCTTGAGCAAAACCAGTATTAAAAATACCTAGCAGAGCAATGATAATTAAAGAATGTAAATGATTCTTTACGAAATGAAAAAAAACTTGCATTTTCATATTTAAAAATTTGTTCGGTGTAGTAATCCTGTTTTTCTTGATATGCAATTTGAGAAAATATATATTCTTTACAAAAATTAAAGTTCAGTAGAGTTATAAATAACTATATAAAATCGTCTGACTTAGTATTGTAAATCTATGATGATTTTTGAATAAAACTTTGCTCTATTGTTTCAAATGATTCGCATACATGTAACAAGTTGTCACAAATGTGCTCTATTGGAACAATTGTGATAATTAAATTTTTCTAAATTTATTTGACTCGTCATTATATCAGGATCAAGCAATAAATTCAGTATGTTTCTATGTAAGTAATAATTACTCTACTAAAATTGTGTGCTGCATTACGAAAATATTATTTTCTTTTTCAGAAAAATACGATTATTTATATTTTTATATCCTACCCTGAAAGGGTTAGACATCAATAACCACGGGTGAAACCCGGGGTGAGATGAACATCCAAAAGGAACCCCCCCATTATTTTTGCCTACGGAAAAAATATTGGGGAGGTTGGGGTGTTGCCGTTCTTTACCACGGGTTTCACCCGTGGTTATTGATGTTTAAGCCCTTCAGGCTTAAGGAAACAATGTGGTATGCATAAGAATCACCACAATTTTAAGATCTTTAAATACCTTGGC
Source organism: Bacteroidales bacterium (assembly GCA_021740585.1). GTDB lineage: Bacteria > Bacteroidota > Bacteroidia > Bacteroidales > JAGLSB01. The sequence goes on along the minus strand of JAIOZM010000001.1, from coordinate 128,220 downwards.
CCTTTCATTATATACCCTCTATTTGCCACAATAACAATTATTCCGATATTAGCAGAAATTTAAACCTCAAATATATTCATATAATGATTAGAACTTTTTTCTCCTTAGCAATAATAATTATTACCCAGACTATTTATTCTCAGCACATTAGCTGGCGCGGAGAAAATTCAAGCGGTATTTTTAATGAATCAAATTTACTTAAGGAATGGCCGGAAGAAGGTCCTCAAAAATTACTATCTGCGGAAGGAATCGGCGCCGGCTGGGGATCTCCAATATCAATTAATGATATAATTTATGTAGCAGGTAAAAAAGACAGTATCGATCTACTAACTGCCATTACATTGAATGGAGAAATTTTATGGCAGGCAGCAATTGGAGCTTCATGGAAAAATTCCTTTCCCGACACAAGAACCACACCCACTTTTGATGATGATAAATTGTATGCGCTTTCCGGATCTGGAATTTTAGCTTGTATAAGTGCCGAAACGGGGAAACACATTTGGACAAAAAATGTCGATTCCATTTACAATACAGAGTGGCATAATTGGGGTGCTGCTGAATCGCCACTGATTATTGGTGATTTGGTAATTACACAACCTGTAGGACCTGTAACGGCTATGGTTGCGCTAAATAAATTTACCGGTGAAGAGATATGGAAAACAGAAAGTATAGGCGGACAGCGATCTTATACCACTCCGGTTTTGTATGAATACGACTCAATTAAACAAATAATTGGTGTTACTGCCAACGACATCCTCGCTGTTGATCCGGAAAATGGAGAAATAATTTGGATATATAAATTAAGCGACAAGATTGCAGAAATAAGGAATGAAAAAAAACAGGCCTATATTTTTGCTAACTCCCCCATTTTTAAGGAGAGAAGAATTTATGTAAGTGCCGGTTATGATAATATTTCTATTATGCTTGAATTATCTGAGGACGGTAAGTCGGTTAGTGAAAAGTGGATTGATCGTACCCTCGACAATCATCATCACGGACTTGTATTGATTGATGGTTGTATTTATGGTTCCAACTGGTATAACAACCGGCTGGGGAATTGGGTGTGTATGGACTGGGAAACCGGTGAGGTTAAATGGATTACTCAGTGGGACACCAAGGGTGTTGTTGTGGCAGCCGATGATATGCTTTATTTATATTCTGAAAAAGAAGGTCGGGTTGGTTTGGTTCAACCCGATAAAAAAGAATTCAAATTAATAAGTTCATTTATTCTTGAAGAAGGATCTGGTGCACACTGGGCACATCCCTTTATAAAAGACGGAAAATTATTTATGAGACATGGGGATGCGTTGGTGGTTTATGATATTTCGGGGGGAAAATAGACTATAGAGGCTATGTGCATAGTAATGGTGGTCTTTATCGTTCATTTATTAGATTTTTTCGTATAGAATTTTCATTGAAGACCGGAGCTCCGGGTTTGAATATTGCTAAATCAAACCTTCATTAAACCGCAACATATCCAAAATATATCATCTCAACCAGCACATTACCACACTATCCTTCGGCAAGCTCAGGAACCACCACATTATCCTTCGGCAAGCTCAGGAACCGCCACACTATCCTTCGACAAGCTCAGGAACCGCCACACCATCACACCATCCTAATCATCATCCCCATCGTCCACATTACCATTATTATCATCGGCAAAATTGGGGGTATTATCTGATTCAAAATAGTACAGGAACACTCTGGCAGAATCGCGAAGGAAATCTATTCTGCCAATTTCTACTCTGTTAATTTTTAGTCCTGTTTTTGTCTGAAGGTCTAAAAGCAAGGCGGCTCTGTTTTCAGGCTTAATAAGCTCAATATTTTCATATTCAACTGCCTTTCTGGATTCATGACGCAACAAGAAAACCCGTTCAAGAAGAAAGGTTATGAGTACCAGGGCGATATTTGTAAATATCAATTCTGCATAGCTCACTTTCGCATTCGCAAGTGCGTTTATTACAGAAATACCAATAACCAGAAACAGATAGGTCATCTCCCTTATTGGCATTTGTTGAGTCCTGTACCTGATAATACCGAATATGGCAAAAAGACCGAGGGCAAAACCCAATTCCAATTTTACATTCTCTAAAAGGAATACCATGAAAAACACTACAACACTTATGAGAATATAAGTGAAAAGGTAATCTTTTCGGGGAGTTTGCCTGTAATATAAATATCTTACCACAAAGGCAATGATGATTAGATTAAAAGTTGACCTAAAGAGAAGATCTGAAAAATCTTCCCAGTTCATTAATTCAATATTCAAAAATTCCGTCATAATATTATTTATTTATATTTTCGAGATACAATTTGTTCAATTTATTAACCCGTCTTATACGTTGTTTAAATAAGTTTTGTTTTAATTCCGGATTCAACATCGCCATTCCGGTGCAATATTTACTAAACCTTCGAGGTGAAATTTTATTTCGCTTTAGAACACCAACAAAAACAGATGCCGACAAACGATTTTGATATTTAATCTCCCCGATAGCCACTCCCGGTAAATCTACAATAACATCTCCCTGTGTCTTAGAAAAATTCAATTGGTAATCGAGGGTTATTCTTTCTTCCTGTCCCCGATGAACAAGTGTAATACGGTTAAAGGTATTCTCAAGTACAGGATACATATTTCTATTCCTGTAAGGGGTACAGGAGCTTAAAAACTCTTCCTCTTTGCTAAGAATTATTGTATTCCCATTTTCAATCTTAAGCCTCTTTTTTGTAGTAACTCCCTTAGGATCTTTTTTTTTAACTTCCAAAAAAACAATATCCGTGGAATCGTATTTTCTAAACCTTATTTTATGCCGGTTAACTCTTCCGTCATGATGCATGTTATACATCTCCAGTTTGGAAGTATCATAATAGGTAGTATGGTAATTTTGATAACGCTTTTTATCAATTTCAAGAACATCATAATCACTCTGTAATTCTTTAAGAATGACAGGCAATTTCTCCACACTAAAAATAAACTTACTATCCTTCCGTCTCAACAGGCTGGCCTTTTGAACATCATCCAAACTTATGGCCTTAAAGCCAGAAAGTATTTCTTCCACATTTTTTTGGCTACTCATAGACATAAACCTTCTTTTTATAAAGCCTTCCCTTTGCATCAAAAAACTGTTTTTCCTCACGCAATCCGTCGTTATAAGTTGTCTTTTCCGTTCTGCTTATTTTGCCTTTATCGTCAAAAAATTGTTCCTCAATAATTTCACCTTCCTCATTATAAACATATTTTTCCCATCTTTTTATTATACCTGAAGAATTAAACTCCTTAAGTTCAATCAAATCACCATCATCATTATAAGCTTCATACGATTCAACAACAGGTTTATTTGCATTCTCATCCAGAAAATACTCGTTAACCGTTAAGGATTTTATATTCTTTTCCCTAAGTATTTTTTTACTTTGGGCATTTACACCAAGGCTAAAAATACCAGATAAAATTAATGCAAGAAACAAAACTATGCTTTTCATATTCTATGAATTTATATAAATTTTTATGTGAAAATAAAGTTGGGAAATTAATAAATTAATGTGACAAAAATTTATTTTGGGACTTATTTTTAAGCAAGCCTTCTATCTAATAATCTGGAAGAAAAAGTGATATGTTTGATGAATAAATAATTGAAGTAATTTTTCAATATTCACCTTAAAATATTATTGCTGTCCGGCAAAAATATGAGATGCCACGCTGCTCTGCCAATGACAACATGCAGGTGTGCAATAGACGGTGAAGGGGTTAATCTCAGGATTCCAGCTTTTTTTCTGTGGGGAAATACCAATCCTTTAAAACCCTGTTCCCAAACATTAAACCTGAAAGAAGGGTAAAAAGAGCAACCACTCCCAGAATAATTGCCAATCTCAGGTAGTCCTCACCTACTAACTTTCTATCGTTTATATATACAAATGTAATTCTGATCCATTCAACAAAACCAAATATCAGATAAAGTTGTATAAATCTTGGAATCCATTTTTTTCTCAAAAACAATAATGCAATTATTAATACGCTCGCGATTGTTAATGGCAGAAAATTAATTCTCGAGAAATGAGCCGCCAATAATAACAGGCTAAATACAATAGGAGAAAGACGTAAAACCATAATTTACTAGAAAAGGTTAGTATTATATACTTTTCGATAATGATAATTGATTCTCTATTTGCTCGATGAGAATATGTATAATTTTTATATGCATTTCCTGAATCCGGTCGGAATAACCATCAAAGGCAACCCTTATCTCAATGTCAGCAAGTTTAGCCAACTCACCCCCCGATTTGCCTGTTAAAGCCAATATTTTCATTCCTTTTAAACGTGCTGCTTCAGCCCCTTTAATAATATTCGGCGAATTTCCGGATGTTGAAATGGCCAAAGCCACATCGCCAGGTTTGCCAATAGCTTCAATATAACGGGAAAATACCGATTCAAATCCGTAATCGTTTGCTGTACAACTTATATGCGAAGGATCTGATATCGAAATTGCAGCAACAGGAGGACGATCTTCACGAAACCGTCCCGTCAACTCCTCAGCAAAATGCATAGCATCACTCATCGATCCTCCATTGCCAAAAGAGATTATTTTACCACCATTAGTTATAGAATCCACCATTAATTTAGCTGCATTTTCCAGCTTTTCAATATTTTCTTCATTTGCAATAAAACCATCCAACACACTTTTCGCCTCAGATAGACTATTCAATACTGTATTCATTTTAAAACCGGATTAATTTCTACTTTTAGAATCTTTAAAATTCTCTATTTTTATTGAATTCTGCACAATCTAAATAAAATTATTTTAGAAATCTAATTAATATTCAAGATTTTTTTTACATATCTTTGATTATCAAATAGTTTATACATAAAAGTAAAAATGAAAAGTAAAAACTGGAAAGCTAAATTAGGAAATACAATTTTTGAATCGGATACACCAGCCGGGAAAGGTTTTGACGTTCTTTTACTTTTTGTAATTATTATTAGCGTGATGCTGGTGGTTTTTGAAAGCATACCTGATATTAATGCAAAATACGGGCATGGGCTAAAAATTTCTGAGTGGATCATTACCCTTATCTTCAGTACCGAATATATTCTGAGGATAACGGTTGCACACCACCCCAAAAAATATATATTCAGCTTTTTTGGAATAATCGACCTTCTTTCCGTAATTCCTACTTATTTATCATTGGTTTTTGTCGGGGCTCAGGGATTGATGGTTATCAGGACTCTCCGGTTGCTCAGGGTTTTCAGGATTCTGAAACTTACCCGTTATACCAGTGAAGGCAGCATCCTCCTTCAGGCTCTGAAGGCCAGCAGGATTAAAATCAGCGTTTTTATCTTCGCCATTCTAATGATTATCACTATAATCGGCACATTAATGTACCTTATTGAAGGCGAACAAAATGGCTTTACAAGTATTCCCATCGGAATTTACTGGGCCATAGTTACACTTACCACGGTGGGATACGGTGATATTACTCCGGTTACTGATTTGGGCAAATTTATTTCGGCCATTGTAATGTTACTCGGTTATGCCATAATTGTAATCCCAACCGGTATCGTTTCAGCTGAAATGGTTCATTCTACTAAAATGAAAAAAAATACCCTCAGCTGTAATAAATGCGGCCATAAAAGTCATGAAAAAGATGCCCGTTTTTGTTCAAATTGTGGTGAGAAGTTTCAGGCCTGATTTAATATGATCGCATTTTTCCTTATCTTTGCATTTTAAAATAAAGTTATGGCTATTCCAAGGTTATTTAAACTACCGAGACACAGGCAATTCGAATACCGGCCTGTTTTTTACAATCCGGAACGCGAAGAAAGAGAAGCGAGAAACAAGGAAATTAAATCGGAACTGGGCCTCGATGAAAATGCAAATTCTGAATTTAAACCCGGAATTCGAAGAGGCTCTATGCGTCATTACATAAAATCTCAGAAACGCTCAGAAAGAAATTCCACCGTGCGTTTGGTTATCATTTTAATGCTTCTTTTTTTTGCAGCCTTCCTTCTCCTATATAAATAAATAATGGCTGACATTATCAATTTATTACCCGATGCTGTCGCTAATCAGATTGCTGCTGGCGAAGTAATTCAACGCCCCGCTTCAGTTGTTAAGGAATTGGTTGAAAATGCCGTGGACGCAGGTTCAACAATAATTACCGTAAATATAAAAGACGCCGGCAAAACTCTTATTCAGGTTGTCGACAACGGAAAAGGTATGTCGGAAACAGATGCCCGGCTTTGTTGGGAGAGGCATGCTACATCTAAAATTAAGAGTGCTCTCGATTTATTTGCCATTCAGACAAAGGGTTTCCGGGGGGAAGCATTATCCTCCATTGCTTCAATTGCTGAAGTAACACTTAAAACACGAACTGAAGAAAATGAACTTGGGGTGCAAATAAAAATCGCTGCCTCAGAAATACAGTCTAATCAACAGGTAGCTTGCACTGTTGGATCTAATTTTAGTGTGAAGAACTTATTCTATAATGTTCCAGCCCGCAGAAAATTTCTTAAAGCTAATTCAACAGAACTACGGTACATTATCAACGATTTTAACCGCATCGCTCTCGCACACAGTGATATAGAATTTAATTTATTTCATAACAATTCTCAGGTTTTAAATCTGCCAGCATCCAACCCCCGACAAAGAATACTAAACGTTTTGGGTAAAAACCTCAACCAAAGCCTGATCCCTTTAGAAACCAAAACCACCCTGATTAATATAAAAGGTTTTATAGGGAAACCTGAATTTGCAAAAAAAACCTTTGGAGAACAGTTTTTTTTCGTTAACAACCGTTACATAAGACATCCGTATTTTCACAAAGCAGTTGTGCAAGCTTATGAAAATATAATTTCATCCGATTCTATACCCTCCTATTTTATCTTTTTTGAAATCGATCCTGATAAAATTGATATAAATATTCATCCAACCAAAACAGAAATTAAGTTTGAAGATGAACAAGCAATCTGGCAAATTTTAATGGCAGTTGTAAGAGAGTCGATTGGGAAAAATAACCTTTCCCCTTCACTAGATTTTAGTATAGAAGGCGTGGTGGATATACCGGTTTTAAGAAGAAACACCGAAATTTTTGCCCCAAAAATTAACCTGAATCCAAATTTTAATCCTTTCGATAACGACAGAGAAGATAATTTCAACCTGCAAAAACAGCTCGAGGCTGAAAGGAGGGAAAACTGGCAGGCCCTGTTCGAATCGGGATCCAGATCACAAAAAAATCCTGACTCAATTTTTGCAAATGATACCGGTCAGATTAAGGATGGTCCACGCTTATTGCAATTTAAAAACAAATATATATTAAGTCCGGTTAAATCTGGACTAATGATTATTGACCAGAAAAGAGCACACGAAAGAATTCTCTACGAAAACACGTTGAGGGTTATTGCCAGCGGACAAGTTATTGAACAAAAAACGTTGTTTCCCGAGACTCTGGAACTAAATTCCTCCGATTTTGTTCTTTTTAAAGAACTGGAAGATGATTTCAGGAAAATTGGATTCGATATCAGAGAATTTGGTAATAATTCGGTCATCGTTCATGGATTACCAGACTCTGTCAAATATTCCGATATTAAAGACCTTATTGAATCAATATTTCAGAATTATAAGTCCATTGGCATAATAAATACTGACAAAATACATGATAATTTGGCAAAATCGATGGCCAAAGCCAGTGCAATACCCTATGGCAAGGTTCTTGAGATGCAAGAAATGCGAGAATTAACGGATCAGTTATTTGCCTGTGGAAATCCAAATTTATCGCCTTCAGGCAAGAAAATTATTAGTATTATAAATACTGAAGACATTGAAAAAACACTATTATAAATGAGCACTTTTTCAGATCGTATGGGAACAACACCTCCTGTTGTAAAAAATCTATTAATCATTAATGTCTTAATGTTTCTTGGATTGTATGCTTTTGATTCGGCTTTTGGAATTGACCTGAACCGTGTACTGGGTTTGTTTTATTTTAAATCGCCATTTTTTCAGCCCTATCAAATAGTAACCCACATGTTTATGCACGGTTCATTAGGCCATCTTTTCTTCAATATGTTTGCATTATGGATGTTCGGAAGGGTTTTAGAGCAGGTTTGGGGAAGCAAACGATTTCTGATATACTATTTCGTTACCGGATTGGGTGCTGCATTTCTGCATATGATGGTAAACTTTATTGTTCTGGCTCCTGCTATTAGCCAGGTAACAGAACTTTTTGGCATCGAAAGTTTTAATGAAACCAATATCCGTCAGCTGCTAAATACAGGAAACGCTTTAGCGCAAAAAGTCGGAGTCGGACTCTGGGTTCCAACTGTTGGTGCATCGGGTGCTGTTTTCGGACTCCTTTTGGCTTTCGGGATGCTATTTCCAAACACACAGCTAATGTTGCTCTTCCCGCCTATTCCAATAAGGGCGAAGTATTTTGTAATAGGTTACGGAGCTATTGAGCTTTATCTTGGACTAACACAGCCCGGATCTAATGTTGCTCACTTTGCGCATTTGGGTGGAATGTTATTTGGCTTTCTGCTTTTAAAATATTGGAAAACAAACTCATCAAACTTTTATTAATATTCTTGTCGGAATGAATATAATAGATGAAATAAAAGATTCTTTTAAGACCGGGAATAATCTTACCCGGCTTATTTATATTAATGTCGGTATATTTCTGTTAATTCAATTGTTCATAATTTTTTCCCGGCTTTTTGGATACGATGAGCTGATATATTCCATTGTTAAATTTCTGGCAGTACCAACCTATTTAGAATCACTGGCAACGCATCCGTGGACCGTATTTAGCTATATGTTTACGCATAAAGACTTTTTACATGTTCTGTTTAACATTTTGTGGCTCTATTGGTTCGGACGAATTTTTCTTTCATATTTTTCTGAAAGACAACTTATTAGCGTATATATTTTGGGAGGTCTCTGGGGGGCTTTTTTATATATTTTCTCTTATAATATTTTTCCCGGACTTCAGTCTATGGTGGCCGACTCCTATGCCCTGGGTGCATCGGCTTCTGTTATGGCAATTGTAATTGCCGTTGCATTTCTGGTACCTGATTACAAAGTGTATGTGGTTCTGATTGGTCCGGTAAAAATTATTTATGTAGCTTTAATTGGATTTGTGCTATCTTCACTCATCGACTTCTCTGTAAACACAGGAGGCAAAATTGCTCATATTGGAGGAGCTGCTTTTGGTTATTATTTCACCTACAGGTATAATCATGGTAAAGATATTAGCATGTGGTTTTCGACCTTTTTGGATAAATTCTTATCCTTGTTCAGGCGAGAACGGAAAATGAAAGTTACTCATAAAAAACCGGTAAGCGATTACGACTATAATAAACAGAAAAATAGTCAGCAAAAAGAAGTCGATCGCATTTTGGATAAAATTTCAAAGCAAGGATATGATAGTTTATCGAAAGAGGAAAAAGAAATTTTATTTAGAATGGGGAAATAATCTGTTCTTCTAAAATGAAAATTATTTGAAAAAGTTCGTATATCGCATATTAGTATTTTTTACTGCTTTGGCGGCAACGTCATTACTATTTTCCTATGCTTCAACTTTTATTTCACCGGCATTTTTCTGGCCATTTGCTTTCTTCGGCCTCCTTTTCCCCTATTTAGTTATCCTGAATTTTATAATTCTTGTATATTGGTTATTTAAATGGAGGAAAGCTGTTTTCATCCCCCTTATTACCTTATTTCTGGGATCAAACCAAATATACCGATCAGCCCCGGCTCTCAGAATTAAGAGAGAAATCCAGGAAAAGAAAGGCGACGACCTGAAAATTCTTTCTTTTAATGTAAGAGCTTTTAATATTTACGATTGGCAAAATGATCCAAATACCGATGAAGGGATTTTTAATTTCATAAGAAGCGAACACCCTGATGTAATTTGCTTGCAGGAATTTCACTATAAGAACAGAAGTTCAAACCATAATACTGCTACACCCAGATTTTTTAACGAGATACCTTACCAGCATATAAAATTCCATTCGGGTAATTCAAATTCGGGCTTTGGAATAGCCACATTCTCCCGTTACCCCATTATAAATACGGGAACCATTCGTTTTGAACACAGTAATAATTTAAGCATCTATACCGATATTTTGTTTCAAAACGACACCATCAGAATTTTCAATAATCATCTGCAGTCGGTTAATTTTATAAAAAATAATTACACTTTTCTTGAGAATATCCCTGTAACTAACTCTGAACGAAACATAAAAGAATTCAGGGAAATCTTATCCAAATTAAAGAATGCATTTGTAAAACGCGCACTTCAAACCAATACAATCAGTGCAAGGATTAAACAGTCTCCTCATCCGGTAATTGTGGTCGGCGATTTTAACGATACGCCTGTTTCTTATGCTTACCATAAAATGAAAACCGGGTTGGACGATGCCTTTTTGAAATCAGGTTCAGGAAGAGGCAATACACATTTGGGCAGAATTCCCTTACGAATTGATTATATTCTTTATGGAAAAGAATTTGAAGCGGTGGAATTTGAAAAAATTGAGGCTAACTTATCAGATCATTACCCAATAATAGCAGTTCTCCGGTTATAATTGCTTTAAACTATTAAACCAGATCACAGGCGTCAGCCGGCATCCAGTGGGCATCCTTTCCATCCCATTTAACATTACAACCGACAGGATTTGTAAGCTTAACAGAAATTTCTTTCCCCTCCGTTAATTCTGTCAAACTATTTTCAAGCTCAAAGGAATTGCTTTGTGATGGATTCCTGGGATTATCCATGGCTCTTCCGGTATAAACTAACGTACGGTCTTCATTCAATACAAAAAAATGAGGGGTTCGCAAGGCACCGTAAGCAAGAGCAACTTCCTGAGTTTCATCATAAAGATAAGTCCAAGGAAATGCATGTTCTTTCATTCTTGCAACCATGTGTGGAAAATCATCCTCAATATAGGTGTGTTTTGAATTTGAATTTATAGCAACAAACTCCACACCTTTTTCTTTAAATTTTAAAGCCGTTTTTCTCGTACTCTCATCCGAATTAATTACATAAGGACAATGATTACAAGTAAAAAACACCACTAAATATTTACTTTGAAAATCTTTTAATTCATATCTTTTCCCATCTGTCGCTTTTAACGAAAATGATGGTGCTTTTGATCCTGTTTTTAAAGTAAATGCCATTTTTATAATTATTAAATTGATATTTATTTTCGCTGGCCCCTGAAATATTTCATAAACTGCACTCTTTGGAATGCAGCGGGATTACCGGTTTCATGCTGACTCATCAGGGCTTTGAAATCATTGATTGACTTGTATTTTTTCAAATCCATCCAATCTTCCAGCTCTTTGAGCATTACTGCCGCATGACTTACCCCGTTATTATAAAATGCTGAAGCCACTTCCACTGCGCTTGCTCCGGCCAGCAACATTTTTATCATTGCCTTCCCATCGTGCACACCTGTAGAGGCCGCCAAATCGCAACTTACATGATCATGCATTATGGCAATCCATCGCAATGAAGTAGCCAAATCTTCTTTACTGCTGAAAACATTGGAAGAAATCACCTCCAGATTATCAATATCTATATCGGGATTATAAAACCGGTTAAATAAAACCATCCCCTTAATAGGCGTCTCGGAAAACTTCTTCAACATAATGGCCAGATCGGAGAAATAAAAGCTTAGTTTTAACGAAACAGGTATGCTAACCTGACTGGTAACCTGATTAATAATATCAAAATAAACTTTGTCTGTTTCGGCTTTCCCTCTTTTTAAATCAGAAGGCATTATGAAAACATTCAGTTCAAGTGCGTCAGCACCAGCCGATTCAAGCTCTCCCGGAAAATAAGTCCATTGATCTGCCGTAATGCAGTTTATTGAAGCAATTACAGGAATACTTAGTTCTTTTTTTGCCTTTTTAACCAATTGCAGGTATTCGTAAGAACTTTCATTTTCTGTATCATCGTTATAATCGTAAAACTCCAGAGTTTCAGGATAAATAAAACTTTGAGAGCCCATTTTTGCCAATAATGCTTTCTTTTCCAGAATAATTTCTTCCTCAAAAATGGATTTTAAAACAACCGCTCCCACCCCATACTCCTCAAATCTTTTCAAATTTGGGATATTATCTGTCAATCCTGAAGAAGCTGCAATTAAAGGACTTTTAAGTTTGAGGCCCATGTAGGTAGTCGATAAATCTGCCATAATTGTTCATTTTAGTATCTAACAAATTTAGCAGAAAATTGTTAGATTTTTTTTATGTTATAGGGTATAATTAACTGTCCTTCCATTGTATAAACTTTGTTTTTTATACCGAATTTGCACTAAATACCTTATTAATATCCACTATACAGGAAACGATTTATACACTGGAAATAATTGAAATTCAAAACTTAGCCAAAATCAGACTTTTGATAACTTTTAATCCAACTACTGGTTTTTTGTTAAAGGGATGCCTATTTTTGTGTTAACAATTATTTAAATTGAAAAAAATGAAAAAACTACTATTTATTTTATCCATAGGAAGTGTTTTATTTCTTAGCTCTTGCAAAGATGGGACTTCCTTTTTTGGAAAAGCAAAAAAAGCTGAAGCCAAAGTACTTGCACTTGAAACTGAGAATTCAAATCTGAAGAAGCAATTAGCGGCTTGTCAGGATCAGCAAACAAGTGAAATAATGGGCATTCGTTCGGATTATGAAATGAAACTTGCCGAATTGCAAAAGCAGCTTGAATCTGGAAAAGTAAAAGAATACAGTGGTTATTTTGTGATCGTTGGCAGCTTTAAAAGTCAAAAAAATGCCGAAGGATATTCTACAAAAATTAAGCAAATGGGATATGAAGGTAATATTGTTGCAGGACCAAATAACTTCTACCTGGTAACTTCAGGAACTTATAAAACACTTAAGTCTTCACTGGAGCCCATGAGAAAAGCCCGAACTACCATTGCTTCTGAAGCCTGGATTTATTTTAAGTAATTCTTAGGAACTAGCTTAAGATTAATCCCTGTTATATACTTCCTGTCATAATAAATAATGGTTGGAATTCAAAGCTTTTATAATGTGGACGGTAACGTTCCACATTATAATGTTTTTTTACATCAATTAACTTCTTTGATGAAGTAACCACATCGAGTGGAGCGTTATCGTACCTGCCATTTCTCAATACAACAAGCCTTCCGTGAATTCCCTTCATAACCAAATCGAACGCCAGGTTACCATAAGCCATAGGCACAATTGAATCGATTGCATCCGGATCTCCACCTCTCACCAGATATCCCAGTTGTTGATTAATAATGTTTACCCTGTCACCGTTATTATATCGAGGTGAAATTTCCTTGATTTTATGAGAAACCAACTCTCCAATTCCACCCAGTTTCGAATGACCAAACATATCTTTTTCGCTCGATTGAAACACCATCTCATCCATTCCTTTGAATCGGGCTCCCTCTGAAACCAATACAACAGAATATTTGGATGGATTCTTTTTCCTGTCCTGAACCAGTAATTTGGTAAGCCTTTCCACATCAAAAACATGTTCCGGAATTACACAACGGTTTGCTGCTCCTGCCATAGTTGGTAACATAGCCGTATAACCGGCATAACGACCAAATACCTCAACCACGAGTATCCTCTCATGCGAGCCTGCGGAAGTCCTCAGGGTATTGGTCATATTAATGGTTCTCGTTACACAGGTGCTAAATCCAATACAATAATCTGTTCCCGGAACATCATTGTCCATGGTCTTTGGAATGGCAATAACCTTCACCCCTTCCTGATACAAACGAACTCCATACGATAAGGTATCATCACCACCTATGGGAATTAAATAATCAATCCCAAGGAATCCTAAATTCTTCTTTACCTCTTCCGTGAGATCATTGATTTCGTCATTATACTGACTTTTGTAATGTTCGGGAACCAACTCTTTCGGGACATGACTGGGCCGGGTTCTTGAGGTGTGCAAAAAAGTACCGCCTGTCCTTCCCGCTTTATTTACAATTTCCTCGGTCAGCATAACAAAATTATCAGAATTATCCGCTTGTTTATCTCTTACGATCTTCATTAAACCGGCCCAGCCTTTTTTTAATCCAATTACCTGATAACCCTCTCTTAAAGCGCGGATGGTAATTGCGCGGATAGCAGGATTTAGTCCGGGAACATCACCTCCACCGGTTAAAATACCAATGGTACCTTTTATAGATTTTACTGTTGCCATATCAATATCGTTAAATAAAAGTTGATAAAAATAAAACTTTATACGCCAATTAAATTCCTGAATTAAGACTAAAATTAACCTTAGCAAGATACAAAATCTCAGGTATTTTTCAAGGCAAACAGCATGTTCTCCTAAAATTAAAAATCAGCCTTACCAGCCTCATACAAAAAAAAGGTGATTATTTCTTTTTCAGTAACTCCGGAACAGTAATTTGCATGAAAATTAACAAAGCCGCTTCCTGATAAAAAAAGAAGGCCGTCTTAAAATTGCTTTTAAAACGGCCTTGCTATAAATTACATTCTCTTTTTTCCGGTTTAATCTTAATTTGGATATAACTCCAAAGATTAAAAAAATGAATGGATATTTACTGAATTAAATTGTATTGACAGTAATCTAAATCGTTTATTCTACCATACCGTTTTCCCATTCAAGAATTTTGTAAAAATCAAAATCCTCCGGATTTTTAAGATATTTCTCTGCACCACTGTAATCTTCTTTAGTAATGAAATGGAGGTTATTACGGTAAATGAGCTGAACTTTTTCAGAATCAATATTTACCAGCCTTGGCTTCACTTTTCCCTTTTCATCTTCCACATCTTTCAAAAACAGAGGTGAAATAGCTCCTTTTCTGTCAACTGTAACCATGCAGGCAGTTAAACCACTTTTAAATAGTTTGTATACTCCAAGTCCCAATCTTGTAGCATAATTCAAATCGTAGGCTATTGGTCTGCAGCATCTCAATTCGTAACCCATTTCATTGGGTCTTGATTTTACCACAATACGTTGTTCTTTCAAGGCTTGCTGAACCAACATATTAAAGATGTGCGACTTACTCACATTTCCTAATTCCGGATGTCCGTGATCATCATAGGTAAAATTAACACCAGTATCAATAATTTCCTGCTCACTCATGAAATGAAAAACCCCTTCTGAAATAATAGCCACACCGTAGTCTATTCCCAAAAGACGTCTTTTTACCATGGAGGAAATAACCAGCCGGGTAATTTTATCGAAGGATATCTTCGTTTTGTTGAACATTTCCGGTATAATAATCATCGGATAATGACAAGCCGTTCCAATACCAAATGCCAGGTGACCTGCCTCACGTCCCATGGCTGAAACAACAAACCAGTTGCCACTCGTACGGGCATCTTCATAAATTGTTGTTGCCAATCTCACGCCTTCCTCCTTAGCTGAGTGATACCCAAAAGTGGGTGTTCCTTCGGGCAGAGGTAAATCGTTATCAATGGTTTTAGGCACATGGATATTTTTAACATCCAGCTTCCTATTAATTAAAAATTTTGAAAGTCTGTTAGCTGTCGATGCTGTATCATCCCCACCAATAGTAACCAGAATTTTAACATTATTCTTTTTAAAAAAATCATCTTTAAACTCGTCATCTTTTGGTTTATACCTGCTCATTTTTAAGGCAGATCCCCCCCGACTGTATATTTTATCTGCAAATTCGAAATCCAAAAAATCAAAGGCCGGCTCTTCAGCAAAAAGAGATTTATAGCCTCCATTTAATCCTAAAACAGAATAACCATTCTGCAAAAATATTTTTGTAACCGCACTAATTACAGTATTTATACCTGGTGCAGGTCCTCCCGCACATAAAATTGCTACTGCTTCTTTCATTTCTTTTTTTTTCATTTCAAAATTTAACAAATCGATAATTAATACCTGTCTCCGTAAAATTAATAATGTTATATAACACCAAAATACGAGCTTGCAAAGATGGAAATATCTTTTCAAAAAATAGCTAGAAATATGCAGAATAGCATAAATTTTTGTATTTTTGCAAACGATTCGCAAATATGATATGGATTTTACAGAACTAATCAAATCAAATCGAATGAGTTTAACCCGAAGCCGGGTTTTGCTTATAAAGATTCTCTATGAAACAGATTATCCTCTTTCAGGAAAAGAAATTGAGGGGCGAATAAGTGGAGAATGTGATTTGGCAACTATTTACAGGAATCTGAATGCTTTTTCAGAGAAAGGTCTTGTACAAAGAATACTTAGTGATGAGGCTGTAAAATACAAAATGAATGGTGATTGGAAAAATAAGCATAAAAAAAGCGATCATGTGCACTTTGAATGCTCAAAATGTCATAAGCTAATTTGCATGGAAGAGTTACGTGTTAAAGATTATATTTTACCTGAAGGTTTTTCGAAAATTGAAAATCAGTTTCTGATTTTGGGAATATGCGATCATTGCAATGAAAAATAAAAATCTGGCATATTATATTTTGGAGAATCCAGTTTCTGCGGGTGTCCGTGCTGTGTTCAGTTTTTTGTTTGTTGGACTGGTCAGATTCTATCAATTGGCAATATCCCCCTACTTACCCAAATCGTGCAGATATACTCCCAGCTGTTCTGAATATACCATACAGGCATTGAAAACCAGAGGAGTCATTGTTGGTTTAATCCTCTCAGCCAAACGAATCATAAGTTGCAATCCATGGGGAGGGCATGGTCACGACCCTGTACCCCCAAAAGGCAGCCCTCTTTTTAAATTCAAAATCTTATCTAAAAAATAATGAAAAATCTATTTATTATCACTCTTTTATTAGTTAGCCTTTACTCATGTAAACCAAAACCTGACAAGGATAGCTCGCATATTATTTCTGTAAGCATATTACCCCAGAAATATCTTATTGATAAAATTACCGGGGGTAAGTTTGAAGTAAATGTACTCATCCCTTCCGGAGCTTCACCGGCAAGCTATGAACCTTCACCGCTTCAAATTGCTCAGCTAACCAATTCGGATTTATATTTCAGAATTGGAGAAATTATTTTTGAAAAAACCTGGATCGAAAAGATCAGCCTGCAAAATCCCGGTTTAAAAATTGTAAATCTGTCGGAAAACATTGAATTCATTGGGGCACAAGCCCATAAGCATTCAGAGGATGAAATGTTTGAATCTGCATCTGACGAACATGAGCATGAGCATGAAAAGGGTCTGGATCCTCATATCTGGATGTCGCCGAAAAACATGAGAATTATTTCGGAAACTATTCTTAACCAGCTTTCTGAGAGCTATCCGGAAGATTCAATCGCTTTTAGCCACAATTATGAACAACTACTTTCAGAGATAAACTATGTCGATTCTGTTTATTCTGCCAGCAAGGATGTTTTGTCTGGTCTGAACTTTCTGATTTATCATCCGGCTCTGGGCTATCTGGCCCGTGACTATAATATGACTCAACATGTTCTGGAACTTGAAGGCAAGGAACCAACTCCGGCACATTTATCATCAATAATTGATCTTGCTTTAGAAAAGAATATTCAATTCATTTTCGTACAAAGGCAGTTCAGTATGGATAACGCAAAATCGCTGGCAAAAGAAATTAATGCAGAAATAATTACTATCGATCCTTTGGCTGAAAATTGGAAAGAACAATTAATTAATATTCATGAAATACTAATTTCTAAATGAGCAACAAATGAACAAGCTGCTGAAATTAGAACATATAAATGCCGGTTACGATCACCAAACCATCATAAAGGATATTAATCTTGAAGTATTTAAAAATGATTTTATAGGAATAATCGGTCCGAATGGTGGTGGAAAAACCACCCTGCTTAAAGTAATACTGGGGCTTATCAAACCATTCTCAGGAACAATGGAATATTATTTTCCGGGAGAATATAAGAACACAAAAACATTCATTGGATATCTTCCTCAACAAGTTTCTTTCGATAAAAAATTCCCGATATCTGTAAGTGATGTGATCTTATCCGGTTTGATTTCTTCAGGAAGAAAATCAGCCAAAACTAAAGCAGAGATAAAGCATATTCTCGATGACATCCTTGAAAAACTGGGGATGAAAGCGTATTGTAACTCGTCTATTGGAGAGTTATCGGGGGGTCAGGTTCAGAGGGTGTTTTTAGGGAGGGCGATTATTTCCAATCCGGCACTTTTAATTCTTGATGAACCCAATTCTTTTGTCGACAACAGGTTTGAGCATGAATTGTATGAGATTCTCATGAAGCTTAATGAAACCATGGCCATTTTGCTGGTTTCTCATGATATCGGGACCATAAGCAGTTATATTAAAACCATCGCCTGTGTAAATCAGAGCCTGCATTATCATCCTTCCAACACTATTAGCTCCGATCAACTCAAGGTATATAATTGTCCCATCGATATTATTACTCACGGCAAGGTTCCACACAGAGTCTTACATGAACATAAATAGAAAATGATGAATGGAATTATTGAAATATTTGGCTATCAATATTTTGTTAATGCTCTTTTGGCCTCATTACTTACTGCGGTTAGTTGTGGAATCATTGGGAGTTATATTGTTTCAAAGAGGATGGTCTTTGTGGCGGGAGGAATTACACACTCCAGTTTTGGAGGGATTGGAATTGCATATTATTTTGGCTTAAACCCCATACTGGGGGCAAGTGTATTTGCTCTTCTATCAGGACTTGGAATTGAGCGATTCACAAAAAAAGCTGATATAAGAAATGATTCCGTTATTGCAATTTTATGGTCACTGGGCATGGCAATTGGGATCATTTTCATATACCTTACTCCGGGATATGCTCCAAATCTCATGTCATATCTGTTTGGTAATATTCTCACCGTAAATTCAACCGATATTCTGTTTCTTTTTGCCCTGTCTGTAGTCATTCTTTTGTTCTTTGGTTTTTTCTTCAAAAAGATTCTCTTTATCAGTTTTGATGAAGAATTTGCAAAATCTCAAAACATCAGGGTTGAATTATTCAACTATGTATTAATGATATTAGTTGCGCTTACCATTGTATTGAATATAAAAATTGTAGGTATTATTTTGCTTATTTCTTTACTTACCGTTCCTCAAAACACCGCAAATCTTTTCACCAAAAATTTCAAAAAAATTATTTTTTATTCGATAATCATTGCTTTTCTTGGATCTGCTTCAGGCCTGATTATTTCCTATTTTTTGAATATCCCCAGTGGAGCTACGATAATCTTTAATTTGATTCTTATATATATACTAATCCGGATTATTAAAATTATTTTCAAATTTTGATAAAAATTATCACTGATCTTTCAGTATGTATATTCTGCCGGACATATTTCCCAAATTAATCCTAACTTTGCGGGCAAATTTGTAAGGAATGGAGCAAAAAAATATTGAGTTAATCGAAAAAGCCTGGGACGACAGAAGTTTGTTAAGCGAGAAAAGCGTATTGAAAGCCATAAAAGCTACGATAGAAAAACTTGACAAGGGTATTCTGCGGGTTGCAGAACCTGATGAGACGGGGTGGAAAGTTAATCAATGGGTTAAAAAAGCGGTAATACTTTATTTCCCAATTCAAAAAATGGAAACCATTGAAGTAGGCCCTTTTGAATTCCACGATAAAATACCCTTAAAAACAAACTATAAGGAATTAGGCGTACGAGTCGTTCCTCATGCTATTGCCCGCTACGGTTCATACATTTCCAAAGGTGTAATAATGATGCCATCCTATATAAATATTGGGGCCTATGTTGACGAGGGTACTATGGTTGACACCTGGGCAACGGTTGGTTCCTGTGCTCAGATTGGAAAAAATGTTCATTTAAGCGGAGGTGTGGGTATCGGCGGGGTTCTTGAGCCTGTTCAGGCTGCCCCAGTAATTATTGAAGATAATTGTTTTATAGGTTCCCGTTGTATAATTGTTGAAGGTGCCCATATTGAAAAGGAAGCTGTTTTGGGGGCAAATGTGGTTATTACCGGTTCCACAAAAATTATAGATGTTAGTTCTGAAGTGGCTGTTGAATACAAAGGAAGAGTTCCATCCGGGTCTGTCGTTATTCCTGGAAGCTATCCAAAAAAATTTCCTGCCGGAGAGTATCAGGTTCCCTGTGCCCTTATTATTGGAAAAAGAAAGCCATCAACCGACTTGAAGACATCATTGAATAATGCTCTGAGAGAATACAATGTAGCTTTTTAATTATGAAAATTGCCTTTGACGCAAAAAGAGCTTTTAGGAATTTCAGTGGTCTTGGGAATTATAGTCGAACTCTGATAAATTCCCTGTCTAAATATTTTCCGGAGAACGAGTATTATCTTTATACTCCGGAACAAGGCACTGAAATAGTCGGTTTCCCTCCCAACCCGACAAGCATTGTAATGCCTGAAAAATTCCTGGATAAAAAGTTCAGTTCCTATTGGAGAACCTATATGATTTCCGAATCAGTACGGCAGAAAAAAATTGAATTGTACCACGGTTTAAGTCACGAGTTGCCCAAAAACATTGAAAAGTCCGGAGCCGCATCAGTGGTTACCATACATGATCTTATTTTCTACAGATACCCTGAATTATACAAAGCTTTCGACCGAAAAATATATAAGAAAAAATATGCTCATTCTGTAAAGGTGGCTGACAAAATTATTGCAATAAGCGAGCAAACTAAGAGAGATATTGTAGAGTTTTTAGGAGTTGATGAATCAAAAATTGAGGTTGTTTATCAATCGTCAAACCCTATTTTTAACACCAAATATACACAAAGTCAGCTAAGTCAAATTAAGGAAAAATACGATCTGCCATCAGAATTTGTTTTATCGGTTGGCACTATTGAGAAAAGGAAAAATCTTCTTGAATTGGTAAAAGCAGTCCATCATTCAAAGTCTGGTATCCCGATAATCGTGATTGGAAAAGAAAAAGAATATGCAAAGGAAGTCTTCTCTTACATTGCAAAGAATCAAATGTCAGACACTTATTTTCTTAAAAATGTTCCTACAGAGGATTTACCGGCTATTTATCAGCTTGCAAGTTTATTTGTTTATCCCTCCTCTTTCGAAGGCTTCGGCTTGCCTGTTCTTGAAGCATTACAATCGGGAACGCCCGTAATTGCAGCAAAAGGAAGTTGTCTTGAGGAAACAGGCGGTAAGGAATCAATTTATATAAACCCATTCAATACCGGGGAGTTCTCCGAAGCCATTAATATGGTTTTGGGAAATTCCGAACTTAGAAAAAAAATGAAATCTCATGGTTATGAATTTTCAAAAGCATTTTTACCAGAAACAACTATAAAATCATTATATACTATTTATGAGTCAATTTGCTGATTTCAGGGATGATATCCACCAATGCATTGAAGTGCTAAAAAATGGAGGCATAATATTATACCCTACCGACACCATTTGGGGAATTGGATGCGACGCAACAAATCAGGCTGCGGTAGAAAAAATCTATAAGCTTAAAAAAAGAACCGACAGCAAGACTATGTTGGTTTTACTCGAAAACGAAAATTTACTGCGTTCATACATCAAAGAAATTCCAGATATAGCCTGGGATTTAATAGAGGTATCTAACCGACCCATAACAATAATTTACCCCGGAGCTAAAAATCTGGCTAAAAACCTGATTGCTGGTGATGGAAGCATTGGCATCAGGATTACCCGGGAGGCATTCAGTTCTGAATTAATAAGAAATTTCAGGAAACCTATCGTTTCAACATCTGCAAATATTTCCGGAGAATTATCGCCTGGAAGCTTTAATGAAATTTCAGCTACTATTGTTGATTCGGTTGACTATGTAGTAAAATACAGGCAAGATGAACTTTCACGGTCGGCCGTTTCAGAAATTATTAAAATAGGTATCGGAGGAGAGATTGAAATCCTAAGAAAAGTAAAATAAAAAATAATATGTCAGAAGAAACATCCAAATTCATACATGCCGTTGAAATTCAGTCAAGATTTAACGATTTTGACGTTCTGGGTCATGTTAACAATGCTGTTTACCAGCACTATTACGATTTTGCAAGGATACGTTATTTTAAGGATGTAATAGGCGCAAACATTGACTGGCTTGATTTTTCTGTTATTATGGCTTCGATTAAGATCGAGTATAAATTTCCTATTCAAATGAACGAAACGGTATGGATCAGAAGCCGGATGAAAAAGATTGGAGAGAAGAGTCTTTTAATGGTTCAGGAAATTTATAATCCCCTTACGGGTGAGACAAAATCCTGCAATCAGGCCACAATGGTTGGTTATTCTCCCAGATTGAAACAAACCATGCCCATACCGGCCATCTGGAAGGAAAAAATATTCGCTTATGAAACAGAAGTTGAATATAAGTATTCAGAGTAATTATTATTTACTTCTCGCTTTCTTAAAAAGAATATTCCATATAGCTCTCCAGAAATACTTCCAGTCGGTACGAAAAGGTTTCTTATCATATTCATCCAGATACCTCAACTCTGAAGCCTGTATTTCTTCAAGTGTTTTGGGTAAATCGGCATAAAAAGGAGGTACCAGCCCGGGTTTATTTTTAATTCTTTTCTGTTGCAGCTCCGCACTGTAAAGGTCAAAATAATGTTTACTTATTGGTCTCACACCGACCAGCTTCAAATTACCTTTTAAAAGATTGAGTGTCATCGGTAATTCATCCAGCCAGAATATTCTAAAAAACTTCCCTATTGTTGAAATCCTGAAATCGTTTTTAAACTTTCCGCCACTTTGAAGTTGATGCATTTTATATATATAATCCTGAAGATATTCTGAATAGGGGTGCATGGTCCTCAATTTATAAACCTTAATGAGTTTACCATCTTTACCTATTCTTTTCAATTTAACAAAGGGTCCGTAAGATGGATTCATATCGTAAACCGGTTCTCCAATTTTTTTCACCACAAAATAAAAGTAATTGTCAATATCTCGTTCTTCAACGACTTCAAACCCACAAGAATAAAGTCTGCCCAATGTCTCTGCACGGGTTATCACCCTGTTATTGCCCCGGGTAAGTATAAAATATATCTTTTTGGTGAGGATGAATTTAGGAAAGACTCTTTTTATAATAAAATCAAAAGAATACATAATCCAATTCATTACCGGGGGATATTTCCTGAGTATCCTTTCTTTTCTCTGATTTTTAGGTTCAACACAGCCGGTATAATATCCGCCCAATGGTATTTTTCGATTAATACTTTCAAAAAACTTATTAATATACTGCAGATCGTTTGTTCTTTTCAGGTTAATTATCTTTTCAAAATAATTTATAGGCTGAAACTCAATATTAAAACGAGTGGAAGTTGATACTGTAAGAACCTTAGGATTTGTTAAATCATTATGTTTTTGAATAAATTCGAGAGCTGTCTGTCCACATTCAAGAATAATGGCATTTGCAATGGCCTCTTCGGAAAATATTTTTTCATGATAATCAATAGCCCGATAAGCCTTTGCCAAATCTGATGCTTTTGGCGGTGGATTTACCAGATCAGTTTTCCCATTTATCGTGTGAATAAGAAAAAAATACAGATTGCCAATAAAGATTTCCACGACAGCTGCTATACCAACAGTACCGAAAAATATTAAGCGGGAGTAACCGGTAATTGAAAAAGCAATTATAAAAACAGAAACAATGGAAAGGGCTGCAAGATCTGAAATAATAATCCTGTTCATCAGCACAGAGAAGCTATGTTTCCTCTTAAAACTATATTTCTTGAAAAGGATGGAAGTTAATGCCCATGAAAAAAACAAAAGCCCAAAGCCTGCAAAATATCTTGTAGTGAGGTAGTTTAATGATCCCGGTTTATAAGCGACCATAAATAAAAAAGCCATCATCAGAATGATCTGATCTGTGATAAGCATTACTAGGCCACGTTTATTCATAATATTTTATTGCTTCGAGTAAAAGTATAAATTTTGCCGGAGGTTAGGGAAAAGGATTGAAAATATATTTTCAGCACTTCAATACAAATTATTCCATATTTCTTCTCAGGCTTTTTTCAATGTAAAAACAAACGAGCTTCCCTTTCCGGGTTTCGATCGCACGCTAATACTTTGTTTATGGGCTTCAATCACATGCTTAACTATTGCAAGACCCAGTCCGGTTCCTCCCTCCTCACGACTCCTGGCTTTATCAGTCCGATAAAATCTCTCGAAAATCCTTGGGATATCTTTCTCTGCAATGCCTGAGCCGTTATCATTAACGTCTATTAATATTTTATTCCCCATATCCATAAAGGAAACTGTAGTTTTCCCTCTTTTCTTACCATAATTAATTGAATTCAGAATTAAATTACTCAGTACTTCAAAAATACGTTTCCGATCTCCATAAACCTGAATTGCCTTTTGACCGCCTGTATTAATAGTTAGAGAAATCTGATGATCTCTGGCTCTTTTCTCAAGTGCCTCAAATACCTCCTCAGTCATTTTTACTATATTGAACTTCTCTAATTCCAATGCCATCTCACCTGACTCAAGATGAGAAATCGACTCAAGGTCGTCAACAATAGAAATCATTCTGTTGATGCTTTTCTCAGCTCTTTGCAAATAGAGTTTATTTATTGACTCGTCTTCCAGACCTCCATCCAAAAGGGTAAGAATATAGCCCTGGATATTAAATATGGGTGTTTTTAGTTCATGAGATACATTCCCCAGAAAATCTTTCCGGTATTCCTCAATTTGTTTTAGCTTATTGATCTCGTGTGCCTTTGTTTTAACCCAGTTTTCAAGCTCCATATTAGCCCCGGATATCATATCATTTTTGACAATTTGCTTTTTAAATGCTTTTTGACTTATGGCATGCTTATAAATACTTTTATAAATAGGTTGTATTTTGTTGAAAATAAAATCGTTAAAGATCCTTAAAGCAATAAGATCTATCAGGATAAAGAAGATGGCAGCAAAAATAATAATAAATACAAATTGGTCGTTAAACCTGATATATTTAAGAGTAAGAAGTGCCCCACCAAAAAGTACAGATGCAATCAAGGCAAGATAGAAAGCTAATTGGCGTGGAGTTGATGATTTCATTCTTGAAAATTGTTGCACAAAAATAAGAAATATATGATCTTCTTCATGTATTTCAACAATTTACTTATACATTTTCGAGTGAAAAAAACTAAAAATGGAGCCTAAAACAAGCTAAAACTCATCCATTCAGCTTTAGGAATGATAAATAAAAAATATCCTATGCTTGTCTCAATCCAAACAGGTATGGGTTATTCGGTTAATGGAAAGCAAAAGGGATTAAATATCAGCCGGTTTTTATTCCAGCATCTGATTCAGAATGGTCTTTAACTCTTTCAATTTATAATCCAGAACCGAAGTGTCTTTTAGAAACTTATACTTTTTTGCCAGTTGTAAATAGGTTTCAAGCACTGAAACGCTTGATAACAGCGGATAAATCTTTGACTTTTCTATTTCCTGAGGCCGGTTTAGATCAACCGTAATAGAGACAGCTGTTTTTCTGATTTTCTGACTTAGATCCTTTGCTTTTCCTGTTTTGAATTTACTTGTTGCGGCATAAACATCCGAAACGTAGTAAACAAGGCGATTCCAATTCTGATAATATTTTTTTTCCATTTCTGTGGGGTATTAATTATACCCTTAATGGAAAAATGACGAAAAAAACGTAGTCTGAAGAGAATTATTTTTTAAATTAATTAAAAACGGCTACAAATCATTCGGCTTTTAATATGCTTCTAATGAACAGTACATCTGTATTCTACTTTCCTCTTTCCCAGATTAATTTTTTTCCAAAACCCAGACGATTATCTGTCATTTTAATATAATCTACTTCCAGCAGCCATATATTGGTCTGCATCAGCATGGCATAAGGAAATCTTTTCAGGTAGCTTTTTTTTGATCTTTTCGCTAACTCACCTTCAGGTTTCGATAATCTACCCCTAAATTGTATCCCTCTTATTTTACCAATGGTTTCGGTTTCCAGAACAACACTCCCTGCAACATTATTGCCTTGTAATAAATCCTGTATGTGTTTAGTAGTATCATCTGAAGTAAAAACAAAGCCGGCCTCTTCTTCAATCCACACATAAAAACAGTTTGCACACCAGGGTAAGTTATCAGAACAGGTAGCAAGAGTCAATACATGATGTTTATGTAAGAATTCTGTGATACGCGGATTCAATTCATTCATAACGTGCAAAAGTATTATTTCCCTTGTTGCTGTCTTAAGATTTTTGCGATATATTTCCCTATTATGTCAAACTCAAGATTAACAGTACTCCCCGGTTTGATCTGATGAAAATTTGTCATCTCATAAGTAAAAGGAATAATTGCTACCTCAAAAGAGCGATCACGGGAATTAACAACGGTCAGACTTACTCCGTTCACTGAAACAGATCCCTTTTCCACAGTAATATAATCGTCCTGAACTGGCTCGTATTCAAATTTAAAATACCAGCTGCCATCAGCTTCTCTCACTTCTGTGCAAATTGCCGTCTGATCAACGTGCCCCTGAACAATATGTCCGTCGAGTCTCCCATTTAAGCTGGCACTCCTCTCCAGATTCACTTTATCTCCTATTTTGAGATCGCCAAGATTGGATTTTTCAAGGGTCTCCTTAATAGCTGTAACGGTATACGATTTATCATCCTTTTGAACAACTGTAAGACAAACCCCATTATGAGAAATACTTTGATCAATTTGAAGTTCTTTTACAAAACTACACTCCATTGAAATGTGCAGATTTTCCTTTTCTTTTTGCAGTCTTATAACTTTTGCTGCTTCTTCAACGATTCCTGAAAACATAAATTTATTTTTTTGCGAATGTAGCAAAGATTTTACGTTCCCGAAAATGCTAAGAGTTTATTAGATATCAGGGAGCCAAAAATTTTTATAATGATTATCAGTATTTCAGGGACAGGGAGAATAAATATTCTCATTAGATGCAGCAAAATATAAATCCGTAATGAATGCTTTCTTAACCCCGGTTTTTTATATACCGGGAACTTGCATAGATAATTCTAAGTGCTTCCACTTTTAATGAATTTTACTACCTTTGCAAATTCATTTACAAAAGCATAATAAAGCAGGTTTATATGAGTACCAAATTCCCTGAATATAAAGATCTTAATCTTTCTAAAATTAATAAGGAAATCCTGAAAAAGTGGCAGGAAGAAAATGCCTTTGAGAAAAGTCTTTCCAGTAGAAATAGCGGCAAAAATTTTGTCTTTTTTGAAGGACCTCCCTCAGCAAATGGCAAGCCGGGAATTCATCACGTAATGGCGAGAACCATTAAGGATGTGGTTTGTAGGTATAAGACATTGGATGGTTATCGGGTTGATCGAAAAGCCGGTTGGGATACTCACGGGCTCCCTGTTGAACTTGCTGTTGAAAAAATGGAGGGTATTACCAAGGAAGATATCGGAAAAAAAATATCAATTGAAGAATACAATAATAAGTGCCGTCAGGAGGTAATGAAATACACCAAAGAGTGGGAGGATCTTACCGATAAAATGGGATACTGGATCAATATGGAAGACCCTTACATCACTTACGACAACAGGTATATAGAAACTTTATGGTGGCTGTTAAAGCAATTTTTTGAAAAAGATCTTCTCTATAAAGGATATACTATTCAACCTTATTCTCCGGCTGCAGGTACCGGACTTAGCACACACGAACTGAATCAGCCTGGATGTTACAGGGATGTTACAGATACTACCGCTGTGGCTCAATTTAAAGTTATCAGGAATCAGAAATCTGATTTTCTCTTCAAAGATGTGGATACCGATTTGTTTTTTCTTGCATGGACAACCACACCGTGGACACTGCCTTCCAATACTGCACTTGCGGTAGGGAAAGATATAAAATATGTAAAAATCAGAAGTTTTAATCCTTATACTTCAAAGCCAATAACAGTTATTCTGGCTAAAGATTTGCAAGCCAGTTTTTTTCCTGAAAAAAATGCTGGACTGAGTCTTGAAGATTACAAGGAAAAGGATAAAAATATTCCTTTTCAGGTAATTGGTGAGTACAAAGGTAGTGATTTGAAAGACATTCAGTATGAACAGTTGCTGAACTGGATTAATCCGGGTGAAGGTGCGTTTCGTGTGGTAGTTGGCGATTTTGTTACTACAGAAGATGGAACCGGGATTGTTCACATTGCTCCAACTTTTGGTGCTGACGACTACAGAGTGGCTAATCAAAATGATATTCCGGCTTTACTTGTGGTTGATACTGAAGGTAAAAAACAGCCGCTCGTTGATAAAAAAGGACGTTTTTATGCCATAGATGATCTTGATAAGAAATTCGTCACAGATTTTGTAAATCCCGATACTTACAAAGAATTTTCAGGTCGTTTCGTTAAAAATGAATATGATGAAAGTATTGAGGCTGATGCCACTTCAACAGATATTGATATTGCAGTCTATCTTAAACTGAATAATCAGGCTTTTCGCATAGAAAAGTATGTACATAATTATCCTCACTGCTGGAGAACCGACAAGCCCATTTTATACTATCCTTTAGATTCCTGGTTTATCAGAACCACTGCCATGAAGGATAAAATGATTGAACTGAATAAAACCATTAACTGGAAACCTGAATCGACAGGTACCGGTCGTTTTGGAAAGTGGCTGGAAAATCTGGTTGACTGGAATTTATCACGATCAAGATATTGGGGAACCCCTTTACCGATATGGGTTTCTGAGGATAAAAAAGAAATCAAATGTATTGGATCGGTTGAAGAATTAAAAAGCGAAACGGAAAAATCAGTTCAGGCAGGTTTTATGTCTGAAAATCCATTTGCAAACTATGTTGCAGGAGTGAATACCAAAGAAAATTACGATAGTTTTGATTTGCACAGACCTTTTGTAGATAACATTATTCTGGTTTCAGAAAATGGTAAAAAGTTGTACAGAGAACCTGATCTTATCGATGTTTGGTTTGATTCCGGAGCCATGCCCTATGCGCAATGGCATTACCCATTCGAGAACAAGGAAGGATTTGATAAACTTTTTCCTGCTGAATTTATTGCTGAAGGTGTTGACCAGACCCGCGGATGGTTCTTTACCCTTCATGCCATTGCCACCATGCTTTTTGATAAGGTCTCCTTTAAGAATATTATCTCAAACGGACTGGTTCTGGATAAGAATGGAAATAAAATGTCGAAACGACTTGGAAATGCTATCGATCCATTTACCACCATCGAAGAACATGGTACCGATCCGCTTAGATGGTATCTGGTAACCAATGCTCAACCCTGGGATAATCTGAAATTTGATCTTTCCGGCATCGATGAAGTAAAAAGAAAATTCTTTGGAACACTCTATAATACCTATTCATTCTTTACTCTTTATGCAAATATTGACGGTTTTACATACAAGGATAAAGAAATCCCTGTAAAAGACAGACCGGAGATTGATCGCTGGATAATTTCTTTATTGAATTCCCTGATTAAAGAAGTAAAAGAAAATTACGATAATTATGAAATTACACGTGCAGGCAGGTTAATTCAGGATTTCGTTACAGAAAATCTCAGTAACTGGTATGTACGTCTAAACAGGAAGAGATTTTGGGGTGGCAAATATGATGAAGATAAAATATCTGCGTACCAGACTTTATATTATTGTCTTGAAACAGTAGCCATTCTTTCCTCTCCAATTGCTCCATTTTACAGCGACAGGTTATTCTGCGACCTGAACCTTGCTACTAATCGTCATACTGAGGGTTCGGTTCACCTTGCCAGCTTCCCGTCGTATTCAGATGAATCTATCGACAAGAATCTTGAGGAAAGAATGCAAATTGCCCAGACCGCTTCATCGATGGTGCTTGGCTTACGAAGGAAGGTAAATATTAAGGTAAGACAACCTCTTCAGAAAATGATGATTCCTATTCCGGAACCGGGATTTGAGAAGAAATTCGATGCGGTTAAAAACCTTATCCTTTCAGAGGTTAATGTAAAGGAAGTTGAATATATTGCAGAAGATGCAGGAGTTTTAGTTAAAAAAGTTAAACCTGATTTTAAAAGTCTTGGTCCAAAATATGGAAAGTTGATGAAGGAGATTGCTGTTGCAATAACAAAAATGAGTCAGGAAGAAATTTTGGAATTTGAGAGAAATCAGGAGATGAAACTCCATCTTAACTCAGAGGATATCCTTATAGATATTAGCGATGTGGAGATCATTTCTGAAGACATCCCCGGATGGCTGGTAGCTAATGAAGGTAAATTAACCATAGCTCTGGACATAACTATAAATGAAAATCTCAGGAATGAAGGAGTTGCCAGAGAATTTGTGAACAGAATTCAGAATTTAAGGAAAGAAAGTAATTTCGACGTTACCGATAAAATCAGAGTAAGCATTCAAAAAAATGATGCTATAAATAATGCTATTTCCATTCACAAAGACTATATAGCAACTCAAACTTTAGCTGCAAGTATTGAGTTATATGATAATCTGGGGCCTGAAAGTAAGGAGTTGGAAATAGATGATGAAATAAAAACGCAAATAAAAATTATACGAGTATCGTAAAACAGTCTTTTGTAATTAAAATTTTGCTATTTTTAGAAAATATTAATACTTAAAGCCATGGAGGAAAAGACCAGGTACACAGATGAAGAGCTGGCGGAGTTTAAAGAGCTCATTTTACAAAAGCTTGAAAAAGCTAAAGAAGATTATGAAATCCTAAAAAGTAGTGTCACTATGAGTGACAATAATGATACACAGGATACTTCACCGACTTTTAAAGTTCTGGAAGAAGGTGCCGCCACACTATCAAAAGAAGAGGCAGGCAAGCTTGCCCAACGTCAGTCAAAATTTATACAACATTTACAAGCTGCCTTAGTGCGGATTGAGAACAGAACTTACGGCATCTGTCGTGAAACAGGGAAGCTTATACAAAAGGAAAGACTTCGCGCTGTTCCTCATGCAACACTTTCGATTGAAGCAAAAGATATGGGTATAAAGTAAGTCATTACAGAATAGTACAAACCGCAAAACTAACAGGAAGTTAGCCAATCTTCTAAAAGTTTGCGGTTTTTTAATTTCACAAATATGAGCATTACAAAAAAATCAATTCTAATAATAGTAGCTGTACTTATAGTTGATCAGGTATTAAAAATTATTGTTAAAACCAATATGCTTCTTTATCAGGATATTCATGTTCTTGGAAATTGGTTTATAATTAAATTTATTGAAAACGATGGTATGGCTTTTGGTTTTGATTTACCGGGTAATTATGGTAAATTATCTTTAACCATTTTCAGAATCATCGCCTTAATCGGGATTTCCTTTTATCTCAAACATCTTATTAAAATTAAATCCCCTACCGGGCTTATCGTCGCCATTTCATTAATATTTGCCGGCGCTACGGGGAATATTATTGACAGTGTGTTTTATGGAAATATCTTTTCTGAAAGCACCCCATTTGCTGCAGCCACTATGTTCCCTAAAGGAGGTGGGTACGGTAGCTTTATGCACGGTCATGTGGTGGATATGTTTTATTTCCCAATTTTAAGGGGCTATTATCCCGACTGGATTCCATGGAAAGGTGGAGATGCATTCGAGTTCTTCAGGCCCATCTTTAACATTGCCGATTCCTCCATTACTATTGGGGTATTAAGCATTTTAATTTTCCAGAAACGATTTTTTGCTGAAGCAGAGGAAGTTCCAGAAGCCTCCGTAGCAGATTCTGAGTAGGGTCAAGGTTGATTTTAAATTTAAATGGATTTTTATGCTTTACCGCTTTATCAATCCATAAAATAAAAATTGTATCAAATTTTCCAGCCGGTCTTCGATTCTGCCATGTTTTTTATTGATAAATAAGGGTATTTCCAATCCTTTCAAAGCTGTAACCAATGCAACAGCAGCAAGATCGGGATCGTCAATAACAAATTTTTCCTTTTCAACACCTATCTTTAATATTCTGGTCACCAACTCAATTTCGTCCCTATCATATTCTTTTCTGATATTTTCAATAAATTCAAAATGAGCCAAATGATCCGACTTTAAAGCAGCATGAAAATTGTTAAGGGTTTTGAGTTTTTGAATTCTAAAAAGAATGAAATTCTTTAACTGACTTATTGGATTATCCATTTCATTAATGGCTACTTTCAGATCCTTTCGAAGCTCCTCTGCCTCCTTCTCCACAACTGCACGGAAAATATCCTCCTTGGAACTAAAATAATAATAAATGGAGCTTTTACCCTTTCGCGAAGCCATCGCAATTTCTTCCATAGTAGTTTTCTTATAGCCAAAACGAGTAAAAATTTTAGCCGCTACATTTATTATATCGTCCCGAACCTGATCCTTTAAAACAACCATATTCTAAATTTATTTAAATCGTAAAATAATAAGCATCAAAAATACTCAGCGAAGATTCTAATGCCAAATATTTATCGAATAAAATGGTCTGAAATTCGTTAAAATTATTCGAACACTTATTATCCTCATTATGTGATGCTTAACAAGGTTGAAAATATTGAGAGTCTAATTTTATTTTTAAATAGTTGAAAATATTGTATGAAAATAAACAAATAGTTAAGTATTACAATTGATTGTTTGAGCTCTTCAGAGGGCAAATACGAAACTGTATTAAGAGAATTGAGTAATTAATAATATTTCAAATCATTAGTGTCCGGTAAAAATATGAGATTGCTTCGCTACGCTCGTAAAGACGGGGGTTAGCTTGGGAGGGGTAAATCCTGACAGATATGGGGCAGGTGGACGAGCAAAACTCATTTCATATCAATCCTCCGCCAAGGAGTAATCTATCAGTCTTTTAGCAAGATTCACAGATCTTACTTCAATTTTAATGGGATCTCCAAGCTGAAAAACTTTCCGGGTATTTCTTCCTTTGAGCTGATAATTATCTTCATCAAATTCGTAAAAATCGTCCTGCAGACTTTGAACAGAAATCATTCCTTCGCATTTATTCTCAATAATCTCAGCATAAATCCCCCATTCTGTTAAGCCGGAAATAATGGCATCGAATTCCCTGCCTACTTTATCCTGCATAAATTCGGCCTGTTTATATTTCACAGAGGCACGTTCTGCGTCCATGGCTCTTTTTTCCATTTCCGAACTATGCAAGCATTTTTGCTCGTATTTTTTCTTATTCTTCGATTCCCCTTTTGCCAGATATGAAGCCAGCATTCTGTGAACCATCATGTCGGGATAACGCCTGATTGGGGAGGTAAAATGGGTATAAAAGGGGAAAGCGAGACCATAATGCCCGATATTATCTGTTGAATACTTGGCTTTCGCCATTGACCGCACCGCCAGAGTTTCGATGAGATGTTGTTCCGGTGATCCTTCAACCTTATCTAATAGTTTATTAATAGATTTTGACATTTTCACTCCCGCTGCCAGTTCAATGCTATGTCCGAATTTTGAAATAAACCGGTTAAAAGTTTCCAGTTTCTCAGGATTTGGTTCAGCATGAATTCTATATACAAAGGTTTTTGGTTTTCCATAATCGGTTTGTGACACTTTCCTTTCCTGAATATACTTACCCTTGTTATGTACGAATTCTGCCGTTGTTCTGTTGGCAAGAAGCATAAATTCTTCAATAAGCTGATTGGATTCTTTCTGTTCCTTGAAATACACGCCAATAGGTTTCCCCTTGTCATCCAGATTGAATTTCACTTCAATACTATCGAATGAAATGGCACCTTTCTGATATCGTTTCCCTCTTAAAATCTGGGCTAACTTATGAAGTATAAGAATCTCATTCTTCAATTTCCCCTCTCCACCCTCAATAATTTTCTGAGCTTCTTCGTAGCTATATCGCTGATCTGATAAAATAATGGTGCGACCAATCCATTCATTAATAACAACGGCCTCTTCATTTATTTCAAAAACAGCCGAAAAACAAAGCTTTTCTTCATTTGGACGTAAGGAACAAATATAATTTGACAATCTTTCAGGAAGCATGGGAACAACTCTGTCGACCAGATAAACAGAAGTTGCCCGTTCAAAAGCCTCATCCTCTATGTCGGAGTTTGTCTTAACATAATGGGTTACATCTGCAATATGCACTCCCACTTCATAATTGCCATTTTTTAATTTCTTTATTGAAAGGGCATCATCAAAATCTTTGGCATCGTGAGGGTCGATGGTGAAAGTAGGCACTCCTCTGAAATCGCGTCTTTCTGCAATATCTTCCGAAGTAATTTTGTCACTGATCAATTCAGCTGCAGCATTTATCTCATCCGGAAAATGATTGGGTAAATCAAATTCTGCAAGAATAGCGTGCATTTCCACATCGTTTTCTCCCGGATTACCCAAAACTTCAACGACTTCACCAAAGGGATTTTTCACTTTTTCTGGCCAGGAAGTTATCCGGGCAATTGCTTTCTGTCCATTTTTCGCTCCTTTCAATTTCTCGAGAGGAATAAATAAATCGTAAGGCATTTTTTTACTGTCGATAATCAGAAACGCAAACTGATCAGATATTTCGATGGTTCCCACAAAATTGGTCCTCGAGCGTTCAAGTATCTGCACCACTTCACCCTCAGGTCTGCCCCTCTTTTTTCGCACAGGGTACACATAAACCTTTACCGTATCGCCATCGAGTGCTGTATGTAGCAGATTTCTGGGAATCATAATATCCTCATCCATATCCTCACTAACAAGGAATCCATAGCCGGCCTGGGCAATATCTATTTTCCCGACAACATAGCCCGCTCTGGATTTTAGGCGGTATTTTCCCGGACTCATTTCTTCCAGATGATCATTATCTTTCAAATCGCGTAGTATCCTCACAACCAATTGGCGCTCAGGATCATTTTTTATCTCAAGTATTTTCGACAACTGTTTATAGTTGAATGTTTTAGTAGGCTCACTTGAGAAAATACCCAAACATTTATTAATCAATTCATTTCGGGAATACGTTCTTTCCCTTTTTTTGTTTTTACCTTTTCGGGCCATATCTGTATTATTTATTTTGCAAGATAAGTAAAATTATTACCTCTTGGGATTAATCTTTGAATGTAGAATGAAGTAAAGAAAATATTGTATGAAGTTTTCGGGAGAAAGGATGGAGAAAATTAAATATCTAACAAACCTGAGGGAAGGTTCATGTATACAATTTTTCTTTCTTTATCGACGGAGACAATAAAATCAGATGTAGCAGGAATCAGCAGCTCCTTGCTGTCAAATTCGGTTCTGTATAAAGGATTTCGTTCTTCTGAAATATATTCCAAAATAATTCCTTCCCGGTTTGAGTTTTTATCAAAAATGCGGAAAGATTCAAAAAATGAAGCATCTGCCTGACCGATATCTGAAAAATCGATTTTAGCAAATACTTTTCTGGAAACGAGCTTTTTCGCTTCTGGTTCTGAGTTAACAAACTCAAGTTTAACAATTGCACGATTCTCTAAAGGGCTTATTTCTAAAATAAAAAAGGGCACCAATGTTCCGTCGTGCTCAACGAACAATGGTTCCCCGGGTTCAATTTCATCAGCAAAGTTTCCGTTCAGCCTTACGATAAGGTTTCCCTCTATTCCGTGAGGTTTAGCAATAAATCCTATCTCCGAACATTCTTCTCTGATCATTCAATATTATGCGTCAGAATCTTTCTTTTCTTCTTCTGCCGGAGCTTCAGCTACAGGAGCTTCTTCAACTACCTCAGCAGCAGGTGCTTCTTCTACAACTTCAGCAACAGGAGCTTCTTCAGCAACTTCAGCAACAGGAGCTTCTTCAGCAACTTCAGCAACAGGAGCTTCTTCAGTAACTTCAGCAACAGGAGCTTCTTCAGCAACTTCAACTTCTTCAGCTTCTTCTTCAGCAGGAGCATTAGCAGCTTCAATTACAGCTTGCTTCTTCTTCTCAATCGCAGCTGCACGAGCCAGATTAATTTCAGTTTCTCTTGCCAGAGCAGCTTTTTCAGCGTCTGCAATTTTTCTGGCTATTGATTCTTTCTTGGCTTGAATACCAGATTCTTTCTCAGTTAACCAATTTTGGAAACGTGCTTCGGCTTCTTCTTCTGTAAAGGCACCTTTTTTTGCGCCTTCAAGAAGGTGTTTTTTCATTAATACACCTTTGTAAGATAAAATAGCTCTACAGGTATCTGTAGGTTGAGCGCCTTTTTGTAACCACTCCAATGCTTTCTCGAAATCTAATTCGATGGTTGCAGGATTGGTGTTTGGATTGTAGGACCCTAATTGGTCGATTTGTCTACCATCTCGTGGCGCTCTGCTATCAGCAACTACAATGTGATAAAAGGGCTTTCTCTTACGCCCTTGTCTTGTCATTCTGATTTTTACAGGCATCTCATTTTTAATTTTAAATTAACTTACTTTATTTCAAAGAGGACGCAAAGGTAGGTTTTTAGAATTTGGTGTGCAAATTTATTTTGTTGGGACGTTGTATGCAACGTCTCAATAAAATCATTTTCTCCAATTTTTTGGATTATTTATAATATACTGAGCTATTCGGTATTTATGACCCGGATCACTTATTCTAACAATTCGGTCATGAAATCTTTCCTGCCATTCAAATTGCGGCTCAAATGGCCGAGAATCTTTGGTTACTGCCGATTTATAGGATCGGATCAGGGCGGATAGGGATCCGGATTTTGGGGATATTGAGGAATGGGATATTGCTGTAGGGCCGTTGCATGCAACGGCCCTACAAGCAATATCCAATAATTCCACAATCCCATGCACATGATCCGGCATCACCACATATTCTCCCAATTGTGCATTTGGAAAATGATCGGGGATTTCCCGAAAGAATTTATCGGCCAATAATCCAATTTTTGATAAATGCATTTTCTCATCTTTGATATGGCCGAAAAATTGTCTGCGGTTTTTTGTGCAAATGGTAATGAAATAAAATCCTGGGGATCTGTAATCATATCCTTTTAGTCTCATCGATTTCCTGTTGTATCTTTTTTTCATATTAATCATTTTGTGGAGCCCTTGTCTGCAACAGCTCCATCTATTAATATAAAAAAGGCTGAAAAATCGTAGGGGAATTTGGATTTTTTTTGCTGCTGTGCCATTGCATGCAATGGCACAGCAGCAGATTATCCCTCATCAATAGCAGTACGGACGTTGCATGCAATGGCACAGCAGCAGATTATACCTCATCAATAGCAGTACGGACGTTGCATGCAACGTCCCATCCAACCTCCCACCCAACCTCCCATCCAAAACTTATCAACAACCCACCAAATTCCCCCAAAAAATCCCTAATTTTATAAATCCCAAAGGGATTTATTTTTTCCCTGATTACTAGACATTTACAATAAAGAAAGGAAAGATTGTGCAGTGGTTTTTAATATTTGACACAGAAACAACGGGATTACCCAAAAATTACAATGCTCCCATTGAGGATTTGGATAACTGGCCCCGGTTGGTTCAGCTTGCGTGGGAAATACATGACAAAGAAGGGAAATTAATTGCAGCAAAAAATCATATTGTAAAGCCGGAAGGTTTTACCATTCCCTTTGGTGCCGAAAAGGTTCATGGCATCACCACACAAAAAGCCTTAGAGGATGGCAAGGAATTAAAAACAGTAATGCTGGAATTTTCTGAAGATGTAAAAAACTCTTTTCTTGTAATCGGACATAATATTGAATTCGATTTAAATATTCTGGCTGCTGAATATCTTCGTCTTACTATGGAGAATCCTTTAAAAAGCACCACCCAATTATGCACCAAGGATGAAAGCACCGATTTCTGTCAGCTGCCCGGAGGAAGAGGAGGAAGCTATAAATGGCCCACGCTTTTTGAACTACACAAAAAGCTGTTCAATGAAGAATTTGATGAGGCTCATAATGCTTCTGCCGATGTAGCTGCAACAGCCAGATGTTTTTTTGAGCTTTACCGTTTAAAAGTTCTGGATGAAAAGAAATTGAATATTACGAGCACTGATTATGAAGATTTTATTCTTAAAAATCCGGAAATTATCCCTGCTTTTCAAATAGAAATCGAGTCAAATTTTAATCCGCTTGAAAAGGAAGCCGATTCCATAGAAAATACCACGGAATCAATAAATTCGGAAGATTATAATTTCACCCATCTTCACGTACACTCCCAGTATTCCATTCTCGATGGAGCTGCTTCCATATCTGACTTGATAAAAAAAGCCAAACAAGACGGGATGAAAGCCATAGCATTAACCGACCATGGAAACATGTTCGGATCAAAAGTTTTTCATAATGAAGCCTTAAAAAACGACCTGATTCCCATTCTTGGCTGTGAGATGTATGTTGCCCGGAGAAGTCGTTTCGATAAGGATGAAAAATCAGATGGCGGTGGAGATCACCTCATTCTTCTTGCAAAAAATAAAAAAGGCTACAATAATCTCGTGAAACTGGTTTCTCTTGGATGGACGGAAGGCTTTTATTACAAACCCAGGATTGATAAGGAACTTTTAAAGAAGTATCATGAAGGGATTATTGCCTCTTCGGCCTGCCTTGGAGGAGAAATTCCTCAGACCATTGTAAACGAAGGCGAGGAAGCTGGGGAATTGGTCGTTCTGGAATACAAAGATATTTTTGGAGAGGATTTTTATCTTGAGCTTCAACGGCATCCTTCTGATAAAACCGGGATGAATGAAAAAGTATTCAACGATCAGGTATATGTGAATCAGGTTCTCCTTAAACTAGGAAAAAAACACAATATAAAATGCATTGCCACCAACGATGTTCATTTTATTAATGCTGAAGATGCCGGAGCTCACGATCGCTTAATTTGCCTGAGTACAAATAGCGATATTGACGATCCCAAACGTTTAAGCTATACCGAGCAGGAATGGTTTAAAACGAGGGAGGAGATGGCCGCTTTATTTTCCGACATTCCTGAAGTTTTAATAAATACACAGGAAATAGTTGATAAAATTGAATCCTACGAATTAAACCGGAAGCCTCTTTTGCCGGAATTCCCTATTCCTGAGGGATTTGAGAACGAAGACGATTATTTACGACACCTCACCCTTGAGGGTGCGAAAAAAAGATATAAAGAAATCGACCAAACAATTACTGAAAGGATAGATTTTGAGCTTGAGACCATCAAAAAGATGGGCTTCCCGGGCTATTTTCTTATTGTTCAGGACTTTATACAAGAGGCCCGGAATATGGGCGTATCGGTGGGACCCGGACGTGGATCGGCAGCAGGATCTGTGGTAGCGTATTGCACCAAAATAACCGATATAGATCCCTTGAAATACAATCTCCTTTTTGAGCGGTTCCTGAATCCGGACCGGGTGTCAATGCCTGATATCGATATCGATTTTGATGAAGATGGCCGGGACGATGTACTTAAATGGGTGGTAAATAAATACGGTAAGGAACGGGTAGCGCATATCATCACTTTTGGTACGATGGCAGCTAAGATGTCTATTCGCGATGTTGCCAGAATTCAGAAACTTCCGCTTTCCATTGCTGACCGGCTCTCGAAATTAGTGCCGGAAAGACCCGGTACGTCACTTAAAGATGCTTTTAAGGAGGTGCCGGAACTGAAAAAAGAACAAACCTCAGACAATGAATTGATAGCCTCAACACTAAAATATGCTGAGATTCTCGAAGGTTCGGTGCGACATACCGGTCTTCATGCTTGTGGAATTATTATTGGAAAAGATGATTTGATTGAACATGTTCCTGTGTGCAAATCAAAAGAATCTGATTTACTGGTAACCCAATTCGACGGCAAGCATATTGAAGATGTGGGGATGTTGAAAATGGACTTCCTGGGTTTAAAAACACTGTCCATTATCAAAGATGCCATAGCTAATGTTAAAGAATCGAAGGGAATTGATATTGATTTCGATTCTATTCCCCTCGACGATCCTAAAACCTATGAACTTTTTAGCCGGGGCGATACCACTGGTCTTTTTCAGTTTGAATCGCCGGGAATGAAGAAGCATTTGCGAAATTTAGAGCCAAACCGTTTTGAGGATTTGATTGCGATGAATGCTTTATACAGACCGGGACCTATGGAATATATCCCCAATTTCATTGCCAGAAAACACGGAAGAGAAGTAATTAAATATTCACTTCCCGAAATGGAAGAGGAGCTGAAGGAAACCTATGGCATTACGGTCTACCAGGAACAGGTGATGCGCCTATCGAGGAAATTAGCCGGATTTACCCGGGGTGAGGCAGATTCCCTGAGGAAAGCCATGGGTAAGAAGATAAAGAAAATGATGGACGAGCTGAAGGAAAAGTTTATTGCTGGTTGTAAGAAGAATAATCACGACGAAAAAATTGTTCTTCAGATATGGCAAGATTGGGAAGCATTTGCTCAATATGCTTTTAATAAATCTCATTCAACCTGCTATGCTTATATTTCCTTTCAAACAGCTTATCTTAAAGCGCATTATCCTGCTGAATTTATGGCTGCGGTACTTAGCCGGAATTTTTCAGACATCAAAAAAATTGGATTTTTTATGGATGAATGTTTGCGAATGGGAATTTTAGTTTTAGGTCCTGATGTAAATGAAAGTAAATTAAAGTTTACCGTAAATAAAAAAGGTAATATCAGATTTGGATTGGGAGCTATAAAAGGCGTGGGTGAAAGTGCGGTTGTAAGCATTATTGAGGAGAGAAAAAAGAATGGAGAATTTAAAAGTTTATACGATTTTGCTGAAAGGATTGATCTTCAAAGTGTGAATAAAAAAAGTCTGGAAGGGCTCGCGTATTCAGGCTCTTTCGACTGTTTTCCTCCCTATCACCGATCTCAGTATTTTCTTCCGTCCAATAACGAACCCACTTTTATTGAAGCATTAATAAGATACGGGAATCGATTAAAAGTTGAAAAAAGCAGTAGTCAACAGTCTCTTTTCGGAGAATCCACATCAGAAACCATTCATAAGCCGGAGCCCACAGATGCGCCCGAATGGGATTTAATGGAAAAAATAGCGAAAGAAAAAGAGCTGATTGGAATTTACCTTACAGCTCACCCTCTGGACCGGTTCAAACCCGAAATTATAAATCTTTGCAATACCGATCTTGATAAACTGAATAATAATATAGAAGCTTTGGTGGGCAGGGAAGTCGTTTTTGCCGGGATGGTAAAATCATTCCGTGAAGGCATTGCTAAAAACAATAAGCCTTTTGGGAATGCTGTTTTAGAAGATTATACCGATAGTTATCGATTGGGTTTATGGAGGAACGACTTTGTGTCATTTAAGTCTTATTTTACCCCCGGAATTGCCCTGTTGATTAAGGCTGTTGTTGAAGAATGGGAGACCAAAGACGGGAGGAAAGGTATCTCGCTTCGATTAAAATCTATCCATTTACTCTCGGAAGCAAGAACTGAATTAGTTAAGCAGGTAACCTTGAAAGTAAATGTTGAAAATCTAAGTGATGAACTTATTGAAAATGTAAGTGTTTTTATAAAAAAGCCTGAAAAGAATCATCCCGGAAAACTTTTGCGATTTACCATTGTTGATAAGGATACAAATATAATGCTGGACCTGTTTTCCAGAAATCAATATATAGAGATCTCTGACGATTTTTTCAGCTTTATTAATGATAATACTGAAATTGAATACAATTTGAATTGAGGCTGGGTGAAGGTTAAAAAGTTAAAAGGTTTCAGGTTGAAAAGGTTTCAGGTTGGGCCTGTCGCAAACCTGAACCGGTCCGCTTTCTAGCGGTGAGCTCAACAACTGAAGGGAGTTAAACCTGAAACGCGACTGAAAGGAGCAAACCTGAAACTTGCAACCGGTAACTTTTTACTTATATTTGCAAACCGAAATAAATTTTTTAAAACTTTAAATAAAATAATTATGGCACTCGAGTTTACAGACAGTAATTTTGAAGAATTAGTTCTTAAATCAGGTAAGCCCGTTATCGTTGATTTCTGGGCAGAATGGTGTGGTCCATGTCGTATGGTTGGCCCAATTGTTCAGGAAATTGGTGAAGATTTTATTGAAAAAGCCGTTGTTGGCAAGCTGGATGTTGATAGCAATCCTGATGTTACTATGAAATATGGTATAAGAAACATTCCTACTATTTTATTCTTTAAGAACGGAGAAGTTGTAGACAAGCAGGTTGGTGCTGTCCCAAAATCTGTACTTGTTAAAAAATTAGAAGTTTTATTCTAGAATTTGAAAATTTAGGCTTGGGATCTCTCCTTTAGCTTTCTGCCTTTTTTAACCATTTATGAAAAATATAAAGCGGGTTGCCATATTTTGTGCCTCAAGTCCGGGTGTCGATGATATATATTTTGATGTAGCCGAAAATCTTACACGGGAGCTTATTAATAATGACATTGCTATAAACTACGGTGGTGGAGGTATAGGGCTGATGGGCAAAATAGCAGATACAGCACTCGAAATGGGCGGGAATATTAAAGGAATTATTCCAGTTTTTATGAAGGAAATGGAATGGGCCCACAAAGGTGTCAAAGACATGATTCTTGTGAGGGACATGCACGAAAGAAAGTATCGCCTTAAGAAAGATATTGATGCTATAATTACCCTTCCCGGTGGTGTTGGTACAATGGACGAGTTAATGGAATTTATAAGTCTTAAACAACTCGGACAGTTCACCAAGCCCATTATTATTGTGAATACCAATGGCTTTTACGATCCTCTTTTCGAATTACTCGCCAGAATGATCAGTCAAAAATTTATGCGCGATTCACATTCCGAAATCTGGACAGTAGTTTCAGATCCATCTGAAGTAATTGATGCAATAATTGAAAGTCCTCCATGGGATGCCGAAGCCATTAAATTTGCCGCTGTTAAGAAGCATTGATCAAAATCGCCGCCCAATAATCAGCACATCATCAACCTGTTCAATATTGCCTCTCCAGGCTTCAAGCGTTTTTTCAAGAATTTCCTGCTGAACATCCAAGGGCTTTTCATATACAGCCAGAAATAGCTCTTTCATTGGCTTGGATTTAAACTTCTTACCTGTATCTCCTCCAAATTGATCAGCAAAACCATCGGAGAAAATATAAATCGTCTCTCCTTTATTGATTTGAACTTCATTGTTGGTAAACTTTCTGGCTTCCTCCACCCTCGACGATCTCCCTACACCAAATCTGTCGGCTTTAATTTCTTCGATATCGTTATTCCTCACTATTAACAATGGATTATAGGCACCGGCATATTCCAGTTGTCCGGTGCGTCGGTTATAGCACACAAGCGCAAGATCCATACCATCATAAACCTTACTCCCCTCATCCCCGCTCTTAAGATTGTGTATAACCTCTTCGTTCAGTGTGTCAATAATTTCTGAAGGTTTATAAATGCCACGCTCTTTCACAATTTTATTTAAAAGGTTTGTACCTATTATTGACATAAATGCTCCAGGAACACCATGTCCGGTGCAATCCACTGCCGCCATAAATTCACGATCCCCAACAACTTCAAACCAATAAAAATCGCCACTTACAATATCTTTTGGTTTGAATAAGACAAATGTGTCGTCGAAAGGTATTTTTGGCGGAAGTATTGCAACCTGAATACGTTTTGCGTATCTGATTGAATCTGTGATATCCTTATTTTTCTCAGCAAGCTCCTCTTTTTGAGCCACCACTTCCGCAGTTCTTTCTCTTACTTTGTCCTCAAGAATTCTTTTCTCAATTAAAAGATTTCTTTCCCGTATTTTGATATATGAAATAATTGCAGCTGTAATCAGAGTTAAAACTGTTATGATAAACCAAACCGTCAGATAGAAAGGTGGTCTGATTTGAAATGAGAAGCTAATGGGCTCAGAATTCCATGTCCCTTCATTATTCCTTCCAATAACCTTGAAAGTGTACTTTCTGGGAGCCAGTGAAGGATATGTTACCCGTGTTTGACGTGTAACCGGTCGCCAGTCATTTTCAGCACCTTCCAACATTATCTTATATGCAACAGCATCAGGGTTAGTTAAACACATGCTGATATAATCGATAACTACATCATTCTCTGTATATTTCAATGTAAGTCCAGGTGTAAGATCTCTGTCCTGAAGGTTAACTTTAATGCTGATTATGTGTGTGAGAGGATCAGTAACCTGCTTTTTCATTTTGTCGGGATCATATCTTGTAGCTCCCAGAACGGTTCCAAACCAAAGATTCCCTTCAGTATCCTTATGAACCGCAGATGGCTTTGTTTCAATCCCAACAAAGCCATTTTTATTGTTATAAGTCAATAACTTGTCCCTGTTCTGATCATAAATATTTAATCCCTTGTTTGTACCGATATACACATTATTCATTTCATCCACCTCTACGAGGTTTATAA
Source organism: Bacteroidales bacterium (assembly GCA_021740585.1). GTDB lineage: Bacteria > Bacteroidota > Bacteroidia > Bacteroidales > JAGLSB01. The sequence continues at coordinate 84,154 of JAIOZM010000001.1, read as the reverse complement.
GATTGGCCAGTAATCCATCCGACACTTTAAAATCCTTCAAAATTTTTGAGTTCTCAGTATCTATTTTCAGGACTCCTTTTGCTTCTGTGCCAAGCCATAAACTCCCATCATTATCGCTTGTGATGGAAGTTGGAGTAAAGGTCTCCTCAAGATTTAATTGATAAATACTATCTCCTTCGTAATAATTTAAACCGCCATCGCGGGTTCCAATCCATAAGCGCTCACTCTTCTCTGAAAAATATAAAGCGGTAACTTCATTGGTTGAGAGACCGGAAGTTTGAGTAAAATAAACTGCCGTTCTGGTATCGTAATCGTAACCAACCAATGCATCAAGAGCCCCAACCCAAATAATACCCCGATTATCTGCTTCAAGAGCGGTAACAATTAAAGAGGATAAATATGAGTTTAAACCGGGCTCATAGGTAAATACGCCGTTGTTCAAATTCTGTGTAAAGATGCCCTGATTATCAGTAGCTATCCACATTCTGTTTTTAGAATCTTTCTTCAGGAATCTGATTCCGTTTTCCTTTAGCTTATAAAAATTAGTGAATTGTTTATTTTTAGGATTTAGTATACTAATTCCCTGGTTGGTTCCAAACCAGTATTTTCCCGTTTCATCCTGCTCAATAGCCCACACTTGTGAATTTACAAGTCCATCTTCAACAAAATATGAAATAAACTCATCCCCCTTATAAATTACCAGTCCGTTCTCATTACTCCCAATTAGCATATTCCCTTCCCTGTCTTCCAAGACCCTTCTGATTTTGGTATCGGGCAAACCATTTTCCTGATTATAAATTTTCAAGCCATCAGGTGAAATAAGGGTAATCCCGCCACCCCAGGTGCCCACCCATGTGTTTCCATTCCGATCTTCTCCTACATTGCTGATCCAGTTTGAGCTTAATCCGTCCCTGATATCATAAATCTTAAAGCTTCCAAGTTCCGCATCATATTTGTATAAGCCACCATGGAATGTGCCGAACCATAAATTCTTCTTACTATCCTCATACAAAGATGTTATTTGGAAAAAAGTAGGCATCCCATCCATATTGAAGCTTTCAAAAACATTTTTTTCAGCATCATATTTCTTTACAAAAGCATCGGTAAGAAATAATAGTTTATTATCTGAAGTTTTCAAAATCCCGAAGATTCTGTCGCTTAAATCATTCCCTTTATAGATTTCAAAGACCGATTCCTCCAACGTTTTCTTAATACTTTTAATCTTTACAGCCCCTGATCCTTCGGAACTTATCCAGAAATTTCCATCCGAATCAAATACAAATCCTGTAATATCGGAAGTAAAGGTTTCTCCTTTGGAAAATTCATGAAAAACATGTCCATCATAAAAACTTATCCCTCCTCCCACATGACCAAACCAAATATTATTACTATTCTTCTGCTGAAAAATAATCCGAACGCTGTTCACTGCGAGTCCGTCTTCTGCAGTGAAATTAATAAATTCCTGTCCGTCGAACCGACTTACTCCCGCCCGGGTTCCAAGCCATACGTAATCGTTCTGATCCTGCAGAATATCAAAAACTGTCGATTGTGCCAGACCTTCGGCAACACTATATGAATCGAAAAAATAATTCTGTCCTTCAACATTCAATGAAAGAAACAGACATGATAAAAAAAATATTCGTCTAAACAGACGAATATTCTTCACTAAAAATCTTATAGGCATATATGTCATTGCTAAATTATTTTGTTATAAAAAAGAATGTGCCATTTTCATCCTCAAGACCGGCAATTTTGCCAAACTGAGGTTTTTGCTGTTTTGAATTAACCACAGCATCTGTAACTTTTTGAACGATACTTTCAATTGGAATGCAAGCATCTACATTGTTGGCCAAGGAGTTAGCAAATGTTCTGGTAAACTGGCTATTGTCGACAGCCAGCTCATAACCTGCAGATGAGAATACCTGAGAAGATTTTAATTTTACTGCAGAAACATCATTGCAATTTCTATCCTGCAAACCCGATCTCATGGCCTGATAAAAAGAAGGACCCGATTCACAGGCATCTGTAATAATAAGGGTGTGATTAACATTGGTTGGGTATGATTGCATGGAAGCCTTTAGTGCATTAATATTGAAGTAAGTAAATTCGTCATCCCTTTTAGCATCGACAGGGACCCAGTAACCGGTTTCATTAACAAATTTCCCATGACCGGCGTACCAAACAAGTAAGGAGTTTACCCTGTTGCTACTAAGAAGATCACGAAGTTCAATAGCGAAGAACCTCTCCATATCCTGCTTCGTCATATCTTTCTTATGTATAAAGTTATGAATACTATAATTCGCCAGAGCCGTTTTCATAAGTAAAATGTCCTTGGTTGGTCCTTCCAAACTAGCAAAACTTTGATAATTGGAATTTTCAATAAACACAACCCAGGTTTTTCCCATGGGATTGTCAGCCTGCAAATTAGCTGACTCCCGGTTTAGAGAAAAAGTGGTTTCGGAGACATTTCCAAATCCGTCAGTAGCTTTAATGGTGAACTGATTCTTATTTTTAATTGAAATCATAGCTCCAAAGGTTGGATTCAGATCGCTGGGGACATAACTTGCCACAACACCATCGATATAAATTCCCTTTATCAGACTTTCATCAGAAATAACGCCTTCTACATAAATCATTGGATCCTGAGTATCTAAATAAATTACATTATTGTCAGAAGCATAAGGCGCTATTATTTTAACCACCGGTTTTTCAACCTCAGTCCTCAAAATGTCGAACAAAACCAATTCTGTATTATCGTATACGTCGGTAACTTCAACCTTTAAATTTTTCAATCCGTTAACGTTAACTGAAGTCAAAAATTCAAAGCCCTTATCTTTTTTCGTAAAAGGAGTAGTCAAATCATTAACCTTAATAGATTTTATTTCGCTATCATCTGTGGCTGTTCCAACAATAGGTACAACATTTTCAGATCTGGGAATATGAAGAACCCTTCCCAATTGCTCCTCCGGGGTTGAAAGTACTAATTTTGGTTTTTTATTTTCCCTGTTCAATTCAAATAGCCGGCCTTCAGCCTGTGCTAACATTTCCATTGCCTCTTCATTATCTTCAGCAATCAATGCTAACTGCTTATAATCATTAATAGCATTATCCAACATTTGAACCTGTTCGTATGATTGGGCTCTGTTAAAATAAGCTTCAACAAATGCAGGATCCAGACTTATTACTTTGGTAAAATCAGTAATGGCATTCATATGCTGAGCATATCCCTGATAATATTTTCCTCTTAAAAAGAACATTTTCGTGTTGGAAGGATCAAGGGATAGAATGGTTGAAATATCTTCAATAGCTTTTGTATAGTTAAGTTGATCTGAATAAATTGCACTTCTTACCTCATATGCCGGGATAAAATTATTACTTATTCCAATTGCATTATTAATGGTTTCCATAGCCGATGTCAGATTTGCCTGACGGCGGTATAAATCAGCCAGTTTAACATAAACTTCCAGAAAAGAGCTGTTTTTACGAAGGGCCTTTGTATAGGCATCAATAGCATCATCATTGAGCCCCATCACCTCGTTAATTCTGCCATAATTATAAAAGTTTACTTCACTTTCCTTGTACCTCAATGCTCTTTTTGACACATCCAAAGCTTCAGCATATTGTTCCAGAGCAAATAGTGCATTAAATTTTAATTCCAATGCCTGTGAATAGCTGCTGTTCAATTTAAGGGCTTTTTCAACTGTAGTCAGGCATTTAGAATAATCCTTCAAATTGTAACTCATTTCAGCACTTTTATAGAAATATTCTTCCTCACCTTCATCAAAAATGCAAAGTTTATTATAATCGAGAAGGGCAGATGCATAATTTCTTTGTTTCTCATACACCTGAGCCCTGAACAAATAGGCTTTATCCATTTCAGGATCAAAGTTGATGGCAGCAGTAAATTGTTCGATGGCATCATCATACATTTTATTCTCAAAGAATTGCTCGCCTACTTTGTAGAACTGTTTGGCATTTTGCGAAGAGGCATAGGTTGTCCCAAAAAACACCAGTATTATTGCAGTGATTATGTATCGTTTCATAGCGGTTAATTTATTTTATCAAAATGTTTCTTTATGTAATAAATTCTTAAATCCTGCTCATTTGCTAATCTCGTATATAAATTTGTTAGTAAGCAAACCGAATCGAAAAGTTTATTACTCAATGTTTATGTCATTAGGCTTTAACACGTTTATCTGGTATTAAATGACTAAGAAATTCTTTATGTTATTTACTTTCAACTTATTGTTATTCAGTAACAAAACTCTTTATTTAAATGAACATGAACAAATATACAATAATTACACCAAAATTTAAATATTTTTCTGCCAATTAATTCTGTTATACGTGATTAATAATAAGCTGTTACAATAAGGAATCCTTTCATTTGGAGGAAAAGTTATTACAGGAGAGATAATCCCATTCCCAAAAACACTTTTCCCTTTAAAAACGCGGGCTTCATCCCACAAACCATCTCTTATAAAACTATTTATTATTTTTGCTCCTCCCTCCACAATTACAGATGCAATTTGCTTTTTATATAAAAAATCAAGCATATCTGAAATTGAAAATTCACCCGGCATTTCCTGATTAAAAGTGTCACTGCTCGTTTTTTGATATGAAAAAATAATGGTTTCCTGCTTCCCGTTTTTGATTTTCGCATTAGGGCTAATCCTGTTGTGTCTGTCTATGGAAATTCTGACAGGCTGATTCCCACTCCAATCGCGAAGGTTTAAAGCGGGATCATCCATTAAAACAGTATTAACGCCGGTAAATATGGCGTCTTCCTCTCCTCTCCATTTATGAACCAGCTTTCTGGCGGTGGTATTTGTAATCCATGTTGGTTCAATGGGAGAATTCTGATCGCGTATTTTATCAATGAAACCATCCTTGCTTTCTGCCCATTTTAAGATAATATAAGGTCGTTTCTTTAGAATATTTGTAAAAAACTTGCGATTAAGTTCTATCGATTCTTTTTCAAGAACACCGGTTATGACATTAATTCCCGCCTCTTCGAGACCGGCGACTCCATTGCCTGAAACTTTTGGATTTGGATCTATGACGCCAATCACAACGCATGGGATTTTCATTTTACGAATCAACAAAGAACAAGGAGGGGTTTTCCCATAATGAGAGCAAGGTTCCAGATTTACATATAGTGTTGATTCTGAAAGAAGATTCTGGTTTTTAACCGAAGAAATAGCATTTACTTCTGCATGTGGGCCACCAAAGCTTTCGTGATAACCTTCCCCAATTATCCGGTCTTTATGCACAATTACACAACCAACCAAGGGATTTATGCCGGTTTTTCCCTTAGCTTTTCGTGCAAGTTCTAAACACCTGCGCATATATTTCACATCGGAAGTTATGGTTTCCATTTTCAATTGTTAATTTTAACAAAAATAAGGATTTGAATTTAACTGAAAGCATAAGATATATTATTAAGAAGCTTAAACCTGTTTATTCTGAACAGGAAGGGCGTTCTGTTGCCAGACTTATGCTTGAACATTTGGAATACGACCTTAGTCCGGTCGCCATGCTTGAGAATCCATTTCTTTCAGAAAAGCAATTATTACAATTGGAATTATGGATCAGGGAATTACTTAAAAATAAACCCATCCAATATATTCTTGGATATACCTGGTTTATGGACAAGAAGATTTATGTGAATGAACATTGTCTTATTCCAAGACAGGAAACTGAAGAGTTGGTTATTGAAATTTTAAAGGAAACTGATAGAACTTTAAAACTGAATATTCTTGATATTGGAACCGGATCAGGCTGTATAGCTGTAAGTCTCGCCGGTGAGCTAAAGCTTGCCCGGGTTTACGCCTCAGATATTTCATCAGAAGCAATAAATATGGCAGAAAGAAATTCTGTTCTGTATAAAAGTAATATTAGGTTTATTCCTGATAATATCTTATCTCCTGACGTATCAAAATATCCGTCATTTGATGTAATTGTCAGCAATCCCCCATATGTTAGAATGCAGGAAAAAGAACAAATGCTTCCCCATGTTCTAAATTACGAACCTTCTATCGCCCTTTTTGTTCCCAACGATGATCCACTGGTTTTTTATAAAGCAATTATAACATTCTCCAATAATAAACTCAATAAAAAAGGAAGATTGTATTTTGAAATTAATGAAATGTTTGGAGAAGAAATGAAAGTTATACTTTTGCAGAATGGTTTTGATAATATATGCCTTTTACAGGATATTCATGGTAAAAACAGAATAATTAAAGCTCAGAAAAAATGAGCCGGGAACGCGAAGAAATCATAAAATCAGCCCTCGATCGCATGCAGATTATCTGTTCTAAATCAGAAAAATGCAGTGGAGAAATCGTCGAAAAACTTAAATCCTATTCCTTAAATGAAAATGAGATTTCAGGAATTTTAGAAAGTCTGAAAAGAGACAAATTCATCGACGACAGGAGGTACAGCACATTCTTTTGTCGCGACAAATTCAGGTTCAATCACTGGGGGAAGATTAAAATTCGACAATCATTAAAGATTAAGAAGGTGGATTCCGACATCATTGAAGAAGGTTTGTCGCTTATTGATGATGATGCATACTACGAATTAATTCTAGAACTTGTTCGGGAAAAAAATAGAAAAATTACCGATAGTAATATCTACAGCCGAAAAGGTAAAATTTTTAGATTCCTCGGCTCTAAAGGTTTTGAAAGCGATTTAATTTATAAGGCAATTGCTGAGGTTCTGAATGATGAATAGAAGTTTTAGTTTTTAAATGACTAAAGAAGGGTAATTTAAAGGGAAACTAATTAGTCTCTGCAGAGACTTAAAAACACAGAAGTTTTCTTTCTGGCACAAATTAGTTAACTAACTTTGGAAATAATTTAAAATCAGCTTATGATAAACAATGACGAAATGAAATCTGTTATTGATCGCCGGGATGCGTTAAGGAGGCATCTTTGACATCGATAATAAATTAAAAGATATTTTAGAACAGGAAAGAGTTACCCAGGAACCCGGATTTTGGGATGATGCCAAAAAAGCCGAGCTCAAACTCAAAGAAATTTCACGCCTGAAAAGCTGGACCAATTCTTTTGAAGCCATAGAACGCAGTATTGAAGATTTGCAGGTTTTATTTGAATTCTACCAGGAAAAAGAAGCCGAGGAAGATGAAGTAATAGCTCAGCATACTACTACCATTGAGCGTATTGAAGCTTTGGAATTCAGAAATATGCTTGGAAAAGAGGAGGATGAATTTGGAGCTATTTTAAAAATCAATGCCGGTGCGGGGGGTACAGAAAGTCAGGATTGGGCAGAAATGCTCATGAGAATGTATTTGCGATACGGTGAAAGAAACGACTTTAAAGTCAAAGAAATCAGTCTCCTATATGGCGATGAGGCTGGGATCAAGTCAGTTACTCTGGAATTTACGGGTGATTATGCTTATGGATTTCTTAAGGCAGAAAATGGTGTTCACCGTCTGGTAAGAATCTCCCCTTTCGATTCCAATGCACGTCGACATACTTCCTTTGCCTCTGTATTTGTTTCTCCGGTAGTAGATGATGATATTGAAATAGTTATTAATCCTTCCGATCTGAGCTGGGACACCTTCCGCTCCGGAGGCGCAGGTGGGCAGAATGTAAACAAAGTTGAAACGGGGGTGCGTGTCAGACACCTTCCTACCGGAATAACGGTCGAAAACACTGAAACCAGATCACAGGGCAAGAATAAAGAAAATGCCATGCGAATTCTACGGTCTCATTTGTATGAAATGGAACTGAGAAAAAAGATGGAAAAACAGCAGGAGATTGAAAGCACGAAGAAAAAAATTGAATGGGGATCTCAAATCAGGAATTACGTGCTTCACCCATATAAATTAGCCAAAGATCTTCGTACTAATTATGAAACCGGAAACGTTCAGGATGTTTTAGACGGAAATCTGAATCCTTTTATTAAGGCATTTTTAATGGAGTTTGGGAGGTAGGATTTTTTTCTGTAGAGAGGCAAACCCCCACCCCGCCTCCCCCTAAAGTGGGGAGGAGTTAAACCGAGCTTTGAATTAGATTTCCCGATAATTAAAAAAAATCATTTTAGTACCAATTAGCATACTTAAACATCACCACCTCACCAACATACCGCCACACCAACTACTCCTCCAACAAAGGATTCACATAACTGATTTTCTGATCGAGCTCAAAATCGTAAAGGGTTAAAATACGAAGGTTGTAATATGCCCTCCAATAATCTTGCAGTGAATCGATATAATCTCTTTTGGCTTTTTCCCTTTCACCCAATGAAATATTCAGATCTGTGATACTTATTTCCCCATTTTGGAATTTCTTGAGGGCAATCAGGTAACCATTCTCTGCTACTTTGTCAGCCTCCTCAGCAGTAATCATCTGATCCTTGAGCAAACTAAACTGCTCAACTTGTACGATAACACTTCTCTCGAAATCTTTTTTATCCTTCTCCACATCAAAAATAGTCAGATCTCTTTCCGACTCTGCCAGTTTTATTGCAGATGCCGAGCGCCCCCAGTCGAGAATGGGAATGCTGAGGTTGAGTCTGACTACCTGTTCAATATCAGGGGATTCGTACACACCGGGGAAATCGTATGCAGAATTTGACACCCCATAACTTCCCCGTAAAGTTGCGCTAAGGCCTGAGTTTCGTTTGGCTTCCTCTAATTCTCTGTCAGCATCAATGAGTCGTCGCTCAAATCGCGGGGTTTCCTTTCGATTTTCAAAAGCCTCTTGTAAAGCTCTTTCCGGATCTATTTCAAAAAGAACCATATTAAGTGGTATGGTAAGTGCAATTTTTTGATCCTGCTCAAGTCCGATGTATGATTTTAACTCAAAATCGGCATTTTTAAGATCCATCCGGGCAGTGTTTAACGATTTCTGAGCGTTTAAAACGGAAAGTTTGATCCTGCTATAATCATTTTCAGAAATCTGACCTAAGATCTTTTTAGCATCTGCTATTTTCAGATTATCCCTGCTGTTTGAAAGGTTACTTTCTGCGAGCTTAAAATTTGTTTGCACAGTTAAATACCTGAAAAATCTGCGGGTAGCCTCTTTTGAAATCTCTTCAAGTTGCTGAATAAAATCTTTATTTGCCTCTTCATATAAAAGGGGCTCCGATTTCTTTGCCCATTTTGCCCAGTTATAAGCGAAAATGGGTTGAACAAAACCAACCGAGAAAGGAGTTCCGGCAAAGTCAATAGTTGAATTATTATAATCCTGAATACGATTTACATAACTTGCCGCATACACATAGGTTCCGGTTCTTGCTATATTTTGATTTAAAGAAAGCTGTGCTGAGGTTTTAAGTTTTTCAACACGTGTAAAACTTGTACTTCCATCGTCTTGCAAATTTTCTGTAATAGAATTACCATAATTGGGTAAATCGCCAGAAAGGGTCAATTGAGGCCTGAATCTGGTTCTGAAATTCTGCCATCTCCAATAATAATTAACATTGGTATTCTGAGCATACCTTACTGAGGCCGACTGATAGATAGCCAGGTCAACGACATTTCGCAGGCTTAAATTTGTAATAAAGCCATCTTCCTCCTGAGCGCGCAGTGAATTTAGAGACAAGCCAAATAAAAAAACAGCAAACAGAAATATTCTAATCATGATTCTATTCTTAATGATTCTCAATTTCAACCACTTTCATGTGTCTGAAAGATTGGACATCTGAGACAATAACCTTTTCACCAGCTTCAAGTCCGCGAAGAACTTCAAAATATCTGGATCCAATGAGACCAATTTGAATTTCTTTTCGAATAGCTTTTCCATCCTCGATCACAAAAGCATTCGTTAGCCTGGCTCCTTCAAACGCATCCCCAATTTTAACGCGAAGAACACTATCCCGGAAAGCCCTTACAACTTCGAGTTCCACTTTCATATTTGGAATTAGTTTTGGATGTGAACTCTCCTCGAGAAAAACATCAAAATTTACTTTATTATTTTCTATCACCGGTTTTACCCTGCCAATTTTTCCCGGAAGAGATCTTTTATCGAGTTTGGTATACACAGAGCCCCCGGTTTTTATTACATCTGCAAACTTCTCATCAATGCTTCCTGTAATTTTATAGGAATTCAGATTTGATACCTGGACCAGCACATCACCGGCATTAAACTTATCCCCTTCATTCCCATAAATATTTAATACAAGTCCTGAAGAAGGGGCTCTGACAATCATATCCTTAAGAATTTCTCTTTTATTTTCCAGTTCCTTTTCTTTGATAGTAATCTGTAATAATAATCCTTCTTCTTCCGCTTCCAGTTGTTTTATCCTTATTGAATTTTTCTCTAAAATACTTTCCAGTTCTTTTTCTGCCAATACCAGTTCTTGCTTTGTTTTCTCAATCTTAGCAGGAGAAATACCCCCCACTTCAAGTAATTGTTCCTGATCGGACAATTCCGATTTTGCCGATGCAATTCTTAGTTTCTTAGTCTCAACATTATAATCGAGATCGACTTCTGTAGATCTGGCATTTAACTTGTTTTTCCGAAGATTATTCCTCATTACATCAAGCTGATCCTCGGCACTTTCAATATCCCTTTTTATCGGAACAGTATCCATAATCAGTATAATTTCGCCATGTCTGACTTCGCTTCCCGGTGAATTAATAATTTTCTTAATAACTCCATTGGAAACACTACGAATTAAAACTTCATTTTCAGGCACAACAATTCCCTGTGCTTCAATCGTTTTTGTTACCGCTCCATAATCCACAGTGTAAACCTTATATTCTCCTTCAACCAGACGCGTAGGAATTACATAACGGAAGGTATAATAGGCTGCAAAAATCATCAATAAAATCACAGCAACAATTCCAATGTAGTAAATGGTTTTTTTCATAGGTTTTTATTCAAATAATCATATAATGCTATATATCAGGCTTATCCAAATTAAAAAACAGAAATAATTTTTATAATATACTCCTGTTCCATTTTAATCATATCCAGTCGGTCTAATAAATATAAATGATATTAGAACGTCTGTGAGTCTAATAAATTATCCAAAAGATATGGGTAAACCGGAGAAATTACCTTTTGCTTTGTAAGCAAAGTCTAAAGTACCACAAAAATATTATCTTTAAATGGCAATTCCAAGCAATAAATATCAAAACAACTTTGCTAAAATTTCGATACTTCTTCAGATTTTTAATAAATTTGAGTGCTAAGATTAATGATGGATAATTAATACTCTGAGGATCTTTTACCATTTGTGAGAATCTGAAATGAAAACTGTGTGTAGACAATATCCTCTTCTTAAAAGAATTAGCTTTAATTATCTCAATTTTTAATAAAAATGAGCGTGCAAATTTATCATAACCCTAGATGTAAGAAAAGCCGCAAGGGCCTGGAGTATTTGCGCTCTATTGACGAGGATATTGAGGTTATAGATTATTTAAAGACAGGGATCAGCATTGAACAGATAAAATTTATTTTAAAGATTTCAGGGCTTTCTGTTCTCGATATTATTCGCTCACAGGAAGAATATTATAAAAAAAATCTGAAAGGGAAACTACTGTCTGATGAAGTTCTGATAAAAAGTATTTCTGAGAATCCGAAACTTCTGCAGCGCCCCATCGTTATTAAGGAAGGAAAAGCCGTTCTTGCCGATCCGCCTGATAATATTAATCAATTATTTAATCACAGAAGCTAAAATAACATTCCCATGAAAAAAAAATATTTAATAAGCCTGCTCCTGACCATCTTCATTTTATCCTTTTCCCTTCCATCATGTAAAAAAGACGACAATTTTCATAGTATTTCGAATGTGGAACGGGCAATTCACAACAAAATAAATGAATATAGAGTATCCAAGGGATTAAACCCTTTGGTGGAGCAATTCCTGTATTTTGAAGAAGCCAGAAAAATAAGCAATAAGCTTGCCGATGGAACCTATGAATACGGTGACCCGGAAATTCAATCGGCCATTGATGATTTTTCTGTTCTTTTGGGCGGCACTTCCAATGGTCATGTTATTATGACATCTAATATTGAAAATGCTGATTCTATTGTTAATGCCATGCTTAACGTTCCTTCTGTTGTGGTTTTAGTTGAAAGTGAATTTACACAATCGGGAGTTGGAGTTTCCAAAAGCATTGAAGGTTTATACCATATTTGCCATGTTTTTGTAAATATTCCAAACTAATCTTTCTAAAAAACGAAACTAACTAAACAGTATATTACAATGAAATACCGCATTGAAAAAGACACCATGGGACAGGTGGAAGTCCCTGCCGACAAGTATTGGGCAGCGCAAACACAAAGATCCAGAGATAATTTCAAAATTGGTGATGGCCAAATGCCAAAAGAAATAATTTATGCTTTCGCTTATCTGAAAAAGTCAGCTGCCTATACCAACTATGAATTGGGTGTTCTGGATAAGAAAAAAGCCGACCTGATTGCTGCTGTTTGTGATGAAATTCTCGCAGGAAAGCTTGACGATCAGTTTCCACTGGTTGTATGGCAAACCGGATCAGGCACTCAGTCAAATATGAATCTTAATGAGGTGATTTCAAACCGGGCACATGTGTTGGATGGGGGCAAATTAGGTGAAGGTAAGAACCTGATTCACCCAAACGACGACGTCAACAAATCGCAGTCTTCAAACGACACTTTCCCAACAGCCATGCATATTGCTGCATACAAAATGATTGTAGAAGTTACCATTCCCGGGGTTGAAGTATTGCGTGATACACTGAAGAAAAAAGCAAATGATTTTGATTCCATTGTAAAAATAGGTCGTACCCATTGGATGGACGCAACTCCATTGACCTTAGGACAAGAATTCAGTGGTTATGTTGCTCAGTTAAATTGGGGAATTAAAGCTGTAAAGAATACACTCAGTCATCTTTCGGAAATTGCATTGGGAGGAACGGCTGTTGGAACAGGAATAAACACACCAAAAGGGTATTCAGAATTAGTTGCCAAAAAAATTGCTGAATTAACCGGGCTTCCTATCATTACCGCAGCCAATAAATTCGAATCACTTGCAGCTCACGATGCCATAGTTGAAGCCTCCGGAGCATTAAAAACACTGGCTGTGAGTCTAATGAAAATTGCCAATGATATCAGGGTTTTATCCTCCGGACCTCGCAGTGGCATTGGCGAAATAACCATTCCGGCAAATGAACCCGGGTCATCAATTATGCCTGGGAAAGTAAATCCAACACAGGTAGAAGCTCTTACAATGGTATGTGCTCAGGTTATGGGTAATGATGTTGCCATTAATATAGGAGGAAGCAACGGACATTTTGAGTTGAATGTATTCAAGCCCATGATGATTAAGAATTTCCTTGAATCAGCACGCTTAATCGGTGATGCCTGCATGTCGTTTAATGAGAATTGTGCCATTGGAATTGAGCCCAATAAAGTTAATCTCAAGAAAAATCTTGATAATTCCTTAATGCTGGTTACAGCTTTGAATACTCATATTGGCTATGAAAAAGCCGCCGAAATTGCAAAAAAGGCTTATAAAGAAAATCTGACTCTAAAAGAAGCTGCGCTCAAGTTAAAATATTTAACAGAAAAAGAATTTGATGAATGGGTGGATCCGTCGAAAATGATCGGACGCTAGTTTTTCATTTGCTTACAGTCATATTGGTCGGAGATGCGATAAACCACAAATGGATGTAGATAAGCATGTCGCTTACTCAATACTGTTTCTCAAATATGCTTGATATACGCAAACAACTTTTGCAGGAAACTTCTCGCTTCAACGCAGATTATATCGCCCATGAAATATCCGGTGATAAAGAAAAATTTGCTGTCCTGATGAATATTTATCTTGATGGAGAAGATCCTTTTCCTCAAAAAGCTGCATGGGTAGCTGAAATTGTGAGCTCCATTTATCCGGAACTGATACAGCCATATCTTAAGCAAATCGTTAAAAAATTGCCCGGTTTCACACATCCCGGGAGTCGTAGAAATGCACTGAAAATATTAATGAGAACCGAAATCCCGGAAAAACTTCAGGGCCCTTTGATCGACATTTGCTTTCAATGGTTATCGGGCAATGATCAACCGGTAGCGATAAAGGTTTATGCTATGCAAATTATTGAAAATCACTTAAAACTTTATCCCGAATTGGCTTATGAGTTAAGAGAGGTAATTGAAGATCAATGGGAAAGAAATTCTGTGGGGTTTAAATCCAGGGGCAGGATGGTTTTAAGGGGATTGGGGAAGTATGGGTAGAAAGTTTAGATTATTTTTTTAGACCTCGGAGGTCTATAAACCTCCGAGGTCTAAAATAAAAAAATATCTGACAAATACAATAGCATTTCAAAATTCCAATAAAAACTCAAATGCCCACACCTGTTAAAATAATACCCTTGCCATTATCTTTTATCCATTATTGTATATAATTAGTCAAAATATAAACTTTATTGCATAAATTTATATGCAATTCAACTAATTTTGATTATTAATCTTTCTCACCTAACCCTAAAAACTTTTCTATTATGAAAAAGTTCCTCAGTCTCCTTAGTATAATAATATTATCGTCTGTATTGTTCCAAATCCAGGCTCAAGCCGGAAATTATTTAATGAATAAAGCAAAACAGGCAAGCCAACGAGCTGGACAAAAATCGGATGAAAAGGTTACCAAAGAAATGAATAAAGAAGTGGATAAAGGGGTGGAAAAAGTCTTTAATAATTTGTTTGGCGACGAAAAAAAAGAAGCAAATCCCGGGACAGAAAACTCAGATTCAAATGCTGACTCTGTTAACTCAACAAATAACCAAAGTTCAACACCACCCAAAGGATCGGGTTCTTCCTCCGACGATGCCCGTGCAAATGCCATGCTTAAGGCTATGGGTATAAATATGGCCCCGGTTAATGTTAATGAAACCTACGATTATTCAGGTAATATACTTATGAATGTCCAGTCGTGGGATGATAAGGGGAAAACCGAAGGTATTGTTGAATACAAATCATTTATAACTAAAGATAACTCTGGTTTTGCCATGGAATTTAAAGAGGAAAATAAAGAAAAAGCAGTGATGATATTCGACTATAAAAATGAAAAGATGATTATCCTCAGCGACGATGGCGAAACAAAGTCTGGAATGGTTACCGAATACGCTGGAATGGCAGAGAAAATGACAGAGGCTGTTGAAAATGCTGATGAAAATTCTGAAACAGATGAGGTAACAGATTATAGCGAGTATCGGGAAGGAATGAAAAAAACAGGAAAATCAAAAACTATCGCAGGATATAAATGCGATGAATACATTTACGAGGACGAAGAAACCAATGTTCAAATGTGGATGACCGATCAGTTGCCTGCCGATTTATGGGCGAATATGTTCAGCGCTAACGTTATGTCTGGTAACGCTATGGGTTTTTATGGCGGATTTGTTATGGAAATGGATCAACAGGATAAAAATTCTCAGGACCGTGTCTATATGCTGGTTAAGGAGGTGAATGAAAATCAATCTGCCACACTATCAACCAAAGGTTACCAACTAATTTCCATAGGCGGAATGCCTCAGGAGTAATATGAAAGGCGAATAATTTTTATTAAGAGTTTTATTTCTTATCAATTTGAAAATCAAATAGTTGCTGACCTTCTTTAAATTTGATTTCTCTTTTTTGTTCAGTAAATTGAAAATCAATATTTAGGGCCTTGTCTTCCATAAATTGAACTTCAAATTCTCCTTTTTGCAACATAAAAGTTTCACCGAAGACATTATAAATCTTAATTGTATAAATATTTGCTTTTGGTAAGTTCAAAACATATTGACCATTACTATTTGTGAGAGTTGAATAGCTTGATCCGTTCTCTGCTGTACCTGAAACTCTTATTCCTTCCAGATTAATTCTTCCATGTGTACTATTCGGGTCTCTGTCTACAATTATCTTACCTCTGACTTTATAACTCTCCACCAAGGGTAAATAATGAATCTTATCTTCATCTGATGTCATTTGTTGATTCCTGCCATCGAGAAAAAAAAGATCCTCCAGGTTAGTAAGTGGTGTAATTTCAAGATCATAAACGCCCCCGGGCATTTTCCCGTAAAAGATCTCCCCATTAGGATCAGTAACAAGTTTTGTTTCCTGGAATAAGGCCTTGTCCTCCTTATTTTTCTTTGGATCCCTTTTTAAATTGATCAAAACATTTGACACGGGTTTCTCATCATCATCTTTAACGCCATCCCCATCCTGATCATTAAAACCTATGACTGCTACATTATAATACTTCATTCCTGGCTGCTGAATATCGAAAGCTTTCCGAAATCCTAACATTAGATTGAGATCTCTCGTGATTACTCTTCCATAGTCATTGTCATTTCTGGAATTCTTGAACAAATTTAAACTACCATAAACACTCCATCCTTTGTCCATCATAAAATTTGAAGTAATATTGAGGACGGTATTTTCCCTCAAAGAGGGTATAAAATATGAATAATTATAATAGACATTCAGCCTTATTTTATCATCTTTAAAATATCGTTCATAACTAGGTCTTATTTGCACTGCTTGCCCTATAGCTGGTTCTTCATCAGAAACAGCACTCCGGTATATTTCAGATGCATCGCCACTACTATAATAGGCATTTATTCTGAAAGCTTGATCAAAATAACTTAGTCCAACAGTGTAATGCAATCTGCCAGAAATACTATAGGGCTCATCACCTTCTATATTTGTATTGTAATTAAAGTACATCGAATTTATAGCTATATTAGGAGTAATGTTTCTCATACCCCCCAAACGAAATGTAACCGAGCCTATCAAGCCCGGTTGATAATTAGTATATTTCGTTGAAAAATCTGTTGCTTGATTGTAGGAATTTCTCATTGCCCCAGAAAACTGAGCACCCATATTATAGACCATTTTTCCATCGGAATATGAATACAAAAGCCGCCCATTTTCATTTCTCGAGCTATTTCCTGAGAAGTAGAAACTATAGGGATATAGGTTCGATAAATAAGAACTTCTGTAATACCTTCCCAAAAAACGACTCTTTGAATTGATCTGATAATACAAATCAGTATTAATAAAATTTCTTCCTGAATTTTTTAGTTGAGTGAATGTAGTATTGGTATTATCAATCCGGAATTTAAACTTTTCGTTACTATAATGATAACTTGCTCTATAGGCAAATCCAATTGTTGTTGTATCATTTTGAAGAAATGCCCCTTTAGAAAAATTATTCAAGCTGGTCGCAGTTTGCAATTGTAAAGTATGATGCTTCAAGAAATTATAAGTTCCGCCCAAATGAAAAGTATAATAATTTGCATTTGATCTATTCGCAGATTCAAGAGTGACCCCTGTGTTTACCCCTGTTCTGCCAATCCTTGTCCTATAACCTAAAAAAGAACCAAAACTTGATCCATATGGATTCTGGACTAAATTTAAGCTTACCAACTGGTTAGCATCGAGAGAATGTTGAGCTTTTAAGGCATTACCCGACATAGTATGTAAACTCCCCACTCCAAGCCTATCACCGAGCATTACCTGAGTTTTGGAGTCATTGTACCTTACCATATAGCGCATTTGTTGAGCTAAATCAAAGTTTTGATAAAGATCCTTATTAAAATAAAGGCTGTTTATCCCAAAGGAGTATTGTAACTGTTGGTTTTCAGGAAATATTAATTTTCCATGTAATTTAAGTGCTGCTTTAGGTTTCTGAAAGGATAATAAATTATATAGCGTCATATCCACATTTAACGGTGAATTTCTAATAGGCGTATCATTAATAATCTTGCTTTCAAGAGGAATAACTCTTAATCCGGCATAAGTCTTATAGTATGGAGTGGAGGCCTCAATATATATACTTGTTGATTTCCAATTAGTGATTTGAGTTCTGATTTCTGCATAAGAAAGATCCTTTCTTCTAAAAACCTCAAATTTAATTGTTGTATCTGAATAGGCTGGCAGTTCAATAAACAAAATGCTATCAGCTTCAATAAAAGTTTTGAACTGTAACAATTGTCCAATATCAAAATTAAGCTTTATCATTTCTTTTGAATTCCCAGTATTTTCAAGCTTAAGATCAAAGTCACCAACAGGCCTGAAATCGCTCAAATAAAGGTTAGTATTGAGAACTTTCATATCCCAATGAGAATTCTTTTCAATTGAAACATAAGAAATCGTAGAATACGTGCTAGTTTTAGTTAAAAGCTCAACCTGAACTATGAATGACACTCCGCCAATGGTGTTCCTTGGAATACCAACTCTCACCGGATAATATTCCTTCTTCCCCGGTTCAATAGATACATCAAACTCAGGACTGCCGATAAAAGACCATGGACTGGGCTTATTAAACACGACAGTTCCAGAGAGAACTTCACTACCTTTGTTTTCAATAATAACAACATTAAAAAATGTAGATGATTGAGGTAGGATTACACTTTTTTTTGCAAAGGAAATTAACACTTCACTTTCTTCAACCTGAGATTGGGAAAATAAAAGATTGGGGAAAGAGAAAAATAGAAAAACAAAAATAAAGAATTTATTGGAAAGGCTATGAGATAAACTAAGCTGTATAGAGGATAATCTTGCAGATAACTCGCTAATGTTTGATGAAGAAATTAATGGAGATTCCCTGTAATATCCGCCAAATAAGTACATCCAACACCTATTACTATCGATATTGAACCAGGGTTTTAACACAATTATTTACTTATTATAATTTATTGTCATATTATTCCATCAAAAAAATGAAGCCCCAACCGAGAAGTGAGGAAGTATCTTGATGGATTGTATTTTTTCCGATCCAATGACGAGCCTGCCTGTATAAAGACAGATAATATAAGCCAATAATTCCTGCGTCTTCGCTTGGGATTAGTACTGAACAATATTCAGCATAAATCCACTTATTTAGTTTTGCTTCACAAAATGAAAATCTCTCTTATTAAAAGCCAAGCCCTGTTGGGACAATTTCTATTTCTATTTCAACAGTATAATAATCCGGTTCCTCCCCAAGCATTGAACCATTTCCCCCTTCAATTAATGGCTTTCCGCACCATATGATATACTTAATTGGTGACTATCCCAAGTTAAATCGGTAAATGATAAATTAGAATATGAAAATATGGCATTCCAAACAGCACTTAAATCCTGGTATCCATATGACGTTCCAGCACCAAGTCCTAAATAATTATCGGCCCTAACTCTAATTTTGTCCAGACTAAGCGTACTTACATCCCCCAAAATTTCAGTGGCTCCATTGAAAGTCCTGATATTTAAAACAAATCCCTCCAATATGGTGCCTAAAGCTGAGGAATCTGCAAGCGTAATCCCCAAAATGGTACCATCCAAAATTTCAATTCCCTTTTCATATTTCTCGATTGAATTAAAATTAAATGGAATGCTTCCACCATACAAAACAGAAAGTCTCGCATAATTCCACTCCTGGCCGTAAGCCGAGCACATAATAAAAATAACGAAAACGATAAATAATGGCTTTTTCATTTTATGATTTAAGACACAAAATGTAAAAATAGAAATAGTCAACGATAAGTTGACTATTTCTAAAGAAAATATTCTAATAGGATCTTCTAATTATCTACTGCCAATTCAAAAAGAACGTTTGTTACATACCTATCTGGGTTTGGACTTGGACTTTGATTAAGTATTGATTCCGTGCTCATAGGTACAGTACCAGCATCTTCACCTGTTCCACATCTCCATAAAAGACTGAAGGAATTGTCAGTACCATCACCAGCGTTAGCACCACCAACACCAGCAACCTCAACGTCATCGTTATCTTCAATTAACACAACCGGATAAACTTCAAGAGCTGCAACTTCAGTTGCGCCAGCAGTAGAAGCACTCCAGAGTTGACTACCTGCTGTATTACCCTTTGCAACAGGATCAAAAGTATTAGTGCCAGAATTAGTGATAGAAAAACCTACATTGTCTAAAGCAAGCTGATTTCCCGGATTGTCGGTTCCAATAAATGTAGCTTGTTCAGAACCATAGTTAATTAACCAACGGGTTGAAGAAGCAACAGTAAAATCAGTTTGATAAAAACCTATTGAAGCTAGTGGGTTGGCGGCTCCAACAACAGCTGATAAACCATCCCTATAATCATCAATAGAGTTAAAAACAAATTCTATATTTCCACCGTTGGTTATGGTCATTCTTAAAACCTGATTCAAAGTAACAGCTACAGGGATAACTTGTCTGTCTTTTACAGCCTGTGCAAACAGACTACCAGTAAACATAATTGCTAATAATAAAACTACATTCTTTTTCATACTTTTAAATTTAATAAATTAATAATCCCAATTTTTTTTTAATTTTGAAACGAAGAAAAATTTAATAATTCCTTACATGGTTAATTTTGACGTTGTAACGATATTTGATTACTAAAGGTTACATTTCATTGACTAAAAATATTATTTTTTATAAATCTTCAATCAAAATATTTTCATTTGTTCCTCATTTACTTCATGTTAACAACCAAATTAGTATGAAAAAAGTTTATATTTTATTAACAAATATTTTTTTTCTCTCTTTATTGTCATTATCAGGTCAGGATTTTGAAGTGGCACCTGTATTGATAAACTTTGATGCTAACCCCGGAGAATCCCAGTCTAAAATACTCACCATTAGAAATCACAATCCTGAAAGACAAAAATTTATTCTTAGCCTTTCTGACTATGAACCAAGCCCAGATGGTGGAAAATCACAAATGGAGGCTGGAAGCTCTTCCCGAACTCTGTTCAACTGGATAAACATAAATCCATCATTAGTCGAACTAAACCCTAATGAGAGCGCGGAAGTTGAGTTAATAATGAATGTTCCAAGGGATGGATATAATACAAGGTGGGGAATGATTCGGGTTCAGCTCGCTAAAGAACAGGTTCCTTCAGCAGCAGATAAACAGCTCGCTACAGGTGTTATTATTGTTCCTCGTATTGTGGTTCTTGTAAACCAAAGTCCACGTGCTAACCAAAATTACAAAGCCAGTATTAAGGATTTAATTGATATTACCAAGCCGGACGATGAGTTAAGACATTATGAAGCCGTTATTGTTAATCTGGGTGATAAAGTGATCAACGCAAAAATATTCTTAGCGCTGGCTAATCTCGAAACTGCTTCAGAAGAACAGTTTACTCCCCAAACAGTATCTGTTTATCCTGGTTTTGAAAGGAAAGTTAGCCTTACTTTGCCTAGAAAAATTGAACCCGGAACCTACGCTCTGGCTTTTTTAATGGACTACGGAAATAATACAGCTATTGAAGGTTCTCAAATTTTACTGGAGGTAGAATAATGCTAAAAATTATTATAGCTTTTACTTTTTTAATGTTCGGTAATTCTCTTTTCGGACAAGAATGGATTATTACAAAATACAATAGTAATGATCAAATAAAAGAAAAATATCAGGCTATAATTCTAAAAAATGACACTATTAAACAAGGTGTATATAAGATATATTATGAAAATGGCGTCCTTTGGCAAGAAGGTAACTTCCTGGAAAATGAATTGGATGGAGTTTGGAAAGATTATTATCCTGATGGTAAGATCAAACAAATTATGCCTTATTCAACTGGTAAGATGACCGGAGTATATGAGTTTTTCTATCCAGATAGCATTCTTTCCCAACAGGTTGAATACAAAGATGATTTGAATGATGGTTTTTCAAAAATATTTTATCAAGACGGTCAGCCAAGCGAAATCGCTTACTATTCTTTGGGGCTGTTAGAGGGGGAGGTTATTGCTTATTTTCAAGACGGAAAATTGCGTTTTAGGAAAAATTACTTAAATGGAATGCTTAATGGAATTCAGGAGATCTATTATGAAAACGGAATAATAAGAGAGAAATCTTTTATGAAGGAAAATTTATATGAGGGTAAATTTCAAAGCTTTTACAAAGAATTTGAAGATGGAGCTATACAAAAGGAGTGTTTTTATCAGGAAGGTAAAATAAATGGTGAGTTCACAGGCTTCTATCCTTCCGGAGCAATAATGTTGCGATCTAATTATATTAATGACACTTTATCAGGTGATTTCTCTAAGTATTATGAATCGGAACTAGAAAACAAGCAGGGAAGTCTTTATGAATTGGGGGAATATCAAAAAGGAGTAAAAAATGGGAAATGGAAGACTTTTTACATGAACGGTCAGCTATACACATTCGGTGCTTATAAAAATGGTAGCTTCCACGGAGAATGGCTGATTTATTATGACAACGGCAAAATGAAGCAAAAGGGTAACTTTGAGCAGGGAGATGCTACAGGAAAGTTTTTACTATTTTATGAGTCTGGTAAACTTAAAAACTCCGGGCAATATGCAAATAATAACAAAGAAGGTTTGTGGCAAACTTATTATGAAACAGGTGAAATTATGACCGAAATATATTTTACAAATGGTGAAAGAAATGGCTTAGCAAAAGCCTATGATAAAGATGGTAATATTGTACAAAAATCCATATATGAAAACGATGAAGAGAAGAAAATATTTTAGCTTTATCTTTTCCGTTATTATTATCTGTCTGTTTCCAACAGGCTGCGAATTAAACAAGGAAGGTAAAATCTATCCAGATTTGACGGGAGCCTATTCCTGTGAAGAAAATTCTCCCTATTCTGGCTATAAGAAGTTTCTTGTCGAAATAGACAAAGTTAGTTCCCAGGAAAATCTCTATATAATTAGCAATTTTAATAATCTGGGAAACTTGGAATTTCTATATGCCTCTTTATTTAATGACACTCTTAGAATTGAAAATCAGGTCATCTCAAGTGTTTTTATAAATGGTTCCGGAAAAGTTAATCAGGACCTTAATAATATTGAATGGTTCTATACAACTGATGATGGTAATATTGTGCTTGAGTTTTTTGCCCGATTTACTCGATAATATTTCAATTAACTATTTATTAATATCCGCTTCCCTATTCTTTAAAAAAAAACAGAAGTTCAAACAATACATTTACAATACAAATTCTATAATCTAAAATACAAGTGAGATAAATCATTCGCCTTTTGATTGAAAATCACTTACTTTACAAATCCAATATAAGATCTTAAATATGGCAAAATACGAAAAGATTTTTAATGAATTCACTCCCTCCTCAAAGAAAGAATGGGAAGAAATAATTCATTCCGATCTAAAAGGAGCTCCTTATAATAAACTTATTACAAAAACAATTGAAGGCATTGACCTGAAACCATATTATTCAAAAGAAGACGTATCCGGACTCGAATACCTTAATGTGCTCCCCAATGAATTTCCTTTTGTGCGAAGTTCAAAAATTCACCTTAACGAATGGGAAATACAACAGGATATTTTCGTGAAGGATGTCAGAGAAGCCAACAAAAATGCCCTTCATGCGCTGGGCAAGGGTGCTTCGGCTATTAAGTTTATAATCGCTGAAGAAGTTATATTAAATGAGATTAATTTTCAGGCCCTGATGGATGGGATAATATTCGATTGTATTCAGCTTAGTTTTAACGCCCCCGGAAAGGAAGATCTTATCCTGAATTTACTCCTCCACGAAACTACAAAAAGAGATTTGGACAAGAAGAAAATTAATGGCTGTCTGAATACCGATCCAATAGGTGAACTAAGTAAAAAAGGATCTAAAGAATCGGATATTAGTATTGATTTTAAAAATCTCGCAACTTTAATTCAGACAAGTGCCAAAATCTTTCCTGCATTAAGATGTTTATCTTTAAATGGAAGTATCTACCATAATGGTGGATCTTCTGCCATTCAGGAATTGGCTTTAAGCTTGTCTAAAATGGTAGAATACATCGATCAGTTAACTGAAAATGTTTTGAATATTGACGAAATCGCTCCCCATTTCCAATTTAATTTTTCAGCAGGATCTTCCTATTTCATGGAAATTGCAAAAATAAGGGCTGCTCGTGTACTTTACGCCAATATTATTAAGGCTTATGAAGCAAAGAATACCGACTCCCAAAAAGTTTTCATCCATACCACCACCTCCGAATGGAATCAGACTATTTATGATCCCTACATTAATTTATTAAGAGGAACAACGGAAAGTATGTCTGCGATATTGGGTGGCACAAATTCTTTAAGCGTTTCTCCTTTCGATAAATCTTTTAGGGAAACAACCCGCTTCTCTGAAAGACTGGCCAGAAATACACAGATAATTCTTAAGGAAGAAGCACACCTCGACAAGGTAGTTGACCCTGCCTCAGGTTCCTGGTATGTCGAAAGTCTTACCCATTCAATAGCTGAAAAAGCCTGGGAATTGTTTCTAACAATTGAGGAAAAAGGCGGATACCTTGCGGCTTTAAAATCAAATTATATTCAGACATTAATTGCTGAAACCGCCGAAATTCGAAATACAAATATTGCTACACGTAGAGAAGTCCTTCTGGGTACAAATCAATATGCAAATTCCAAAGAACAGCATTCCTCAGATATTAAAACGGATAAAGTTTTCCCGAAAATAACTGACCTTGAATCTTTACCAATTAAACCAATTCCTGAATACAGAGGCTCACAATCTTTTGAGGAGCTTCGTTTAAGCACAGAAATATCAGGGAAAACACCTCTTGTATTTTTATTCAATTACGGCAATCTGGTTTGGAGAAAGGCAAGAGCTGGTTTTGCGAGCGAATTTTTTGCCTGTGCCGGTTATACTATTGTTGATAATAGTGGATTTAGCGATGTAAATGAAGGTCTCAGGGAATTGAGAAAGTGCGATGCTGATATCGTGGTGCTTTGCAGTAGCGATGATGAATATCCACAAATTACAGCTGCCGTTTTAGCAGAATTAAAAGAAGATCAGATACCTGTAATTGCAGGTTACCCAAAAGATAGCATCGATGAGCTGAAAAGCATGGGAATAGAGCATTTTATTCATGTAAAGTCAAACCTGTTCGAAGAATTGAAAAAGTTTAATCAACTTCTTGGAATAGTTTAAAAATATTCAATTATGAAGCCCGATTTTAAAAAAATAAATCCCAAAAAGGCAAGCCTATCAGGAAAAGATAGTGAAAGCCGGGTAAAAGAAAATCTCATTGAAAATGAATGGGAAACACCTGAGCATATACTTGTAAAGCCGGTTTATACACAGGAAGATCTTGAAAAAATGGAGCATCTGGATTTTATTGCCGGGAAAGCTCCTTTCCTGCGGGGACCCTACTCCACTATGTATGTTACCCGTCCCTGGACCATCAGGCAGTATGCCGGATTTTCTACTGCGGAAGAATCGAATGCCTTTTACCGTAAAAATCTTGCTGCAGGACAAAAAGGACTTTCCGTTGCCTTCGACCTGGCTACTCACCGTGGCTACGATTCCGATCATGAAAGAGTGGAAGGTGATGTTGGAAAAGCAGGGGTGGCTATCGACTCTATCCTCGACATGAAAATTCTGTTCGATGAAATTCCTCTGAATAAAATGTCGGTTTCAATGACAATGAACGGAGCCGTACTTCCGATAATGGCCTTTTATATAGTTACTGCCCTGGAACAGGGTGCAAAACTGGAAGAACTTAGCGGAACCATTCAAAACGATATTCTGAAGGAATTCATGGTTAGGAATACATACATTTATCCACCCGAAACTTCAATGAGGATAATTGCAGATATTTTCGAATATACTTCGAAAAAAATGCCAAAATTCAACTCTATAAGTATTTCAGGATACCATATGCAGGAAGCAGGGGCTACTGCCGATCTCGAACTGGCTTATACCCTGGCCGATGGTCTTGAGTATATTCGTACGGGTATAGCTGCCGGAATTGATATCGACGCATTTGCACCTCGCTTATCATTTTTCTGGGCCGTTGGAATGAATCACTTTATGGAAATTGCCAAAATGAGAGCAGCCAGATTGCTTTGGGCGAAGATTGTGAAACAGTTCAATCCTAAGAATCCGAAATCCATGGCTCTCAGAACTCACTCTCAAACTTCGGGTTGGAGCTTAACCGAGCAAGATCCCTTTAACAATGTTGCCCGAACCTGTGTGGAAGCTTTGGCTGCAGGTTTAGGACACACCCAGTCTCTGCATACCAATGCCCTCGATGAAGCAATAGCCTTACCTACCGATTTCTCGGCACGAATAGCCAGAAATACACAAATTTATCTTCAGGAAGAAACCGGGATTTGTAATTCTGTAGATCCCTGGGGAGGTTCATATTATATTGAAAGCCTAACTCATGAGATAGCACATAAAGCCTGGGCTCTTATTGAAGAGGTTGAAAAACTGGGCGGAATGTCAAAGGCCATTGAAACCGGATTACCTAAAATGAGGATTGAAGAAGCTGCTGCAAGGAAACAAGCCAGAATCGATTCAAGAAAAGATACCATAGTTGGAATTAACCGTTTCAAATTATCTCAGGAAGAACCTATGGATATTCTGGAAGTTGACAATACCGTTGTGAGGGAAAATCAGATCAAAAGACTTCAAAAACTAAGATCTGAACGGAATGAAACTGATGTGATTAAATCCTTAAAGGATATTACCCATGCCGTAAAAACAGGAACAGGAAATTTACTGGAACTTTCTGTTGAAGCAGCAAAAAACCGGGCTACTTTAGGTGAAATTTCTGATGCAATTGAGGAAGTTTCAGGCAGATACAAAGCAGTAATCCGATCTATTTCCGGTATATATTCTTCTGAATCAATGAAAGATGCTAATTTTAAAAGAGCCTGTGAGCTCGCTAAGGAATTTGCCCAATTGGAAGGCCGCCAGCCAAGAATAATGATCGCCAAAATGGGACAGGATGGTCACGATCGTGGGGCAAAAGTAGTTTCAACCGGATATGCCGATATCGGATTCGATGTAGATATCGGACCCCTTTTCCAAACACCGGCCGAAGCAGCCCGACAAGCCATTGAAAATGATGTGCATGTGCTTGGGGTGTCGAGCCTTGCAGCCGGACATAAAACTTTGGTTCCGCAGGTAATTCAGGAACTAAAGAAAGCTGGTCGTGAAGATATTTTAGTCATTGCCGGTGGGGTTATTCCTGCTCAGGATTATGATTTCCTTTATAAAGAGGGGGTAATGGCTATTTTTGGTCCGGGCACATCGGTATCTGTTGCAGCTAAGAAGATTCTTGAAATACTAATAAGTAGTATTAAGGCCTAGTAGAAACAATATTGAAGAATACCACGGAGACACGGATTACACGGAGGGTCACAGAGTTAAATGTTTTGTGTAAATTCAAACCAAATTAATTGAAACAACATTAAAGAATACCACGGAGACACAGATTACATGGAGGGTCACGGAGGGTGATTTTACGTATTTTTACTAATTACCAAAGTCCGCTACAACTGGTTAAATATTCTTCTAATATTTTTCTTTCTCCGTGTTTCTTTGTGTAATCCGTGTCTCCGTGGTATTCTTTTTTGAATATTTTATCTAAAATAGATATGAAAAAGATTGTTTTATTATCATTTCTTGGATTAATTTCATTAATAAGCTTCGGACAAAATATGAATCAGACCATAGTGGATGCAAGAATAAATAGAGAAATCCTAATCGGAGAAATCGATATGGACGGAATTAAGGGCTCTGTATTTGGAGAATATTACCATAAAGAATTTGATTCCTACAAGTCCGAAAGTTCCATAATAGAAAAACTAATTAAAAGCCGGGCTCCTGGCTTTAGCTACACTATTGTTCTTGGAACCTGGTGTGGCGATACCAAAAGAGAAGTGCCAAGAATGCTTAAGGTTCTCTCTGAAATTGGCGTTGATATGGAGAACATCCATATGATAGCTGTTGATACCCGAAAACAAGCTCCGGGAACTAAACTTGAATCATTAAATATACTTAGAGTACCTACGCTTATCGTTTTTCGTTCTGAAGCAGAGATTGGGAGGATAATTGAAACTCCGGTCAAATCTATTGAAAAAGATCTTTTAAATTTCATGAAATAAACGCTTGTAATCAAACATATACATGAAACTTCTTCTTGATATTATTTTGGATGACAAATAAAAATCCACTTCATAGCCATCGGAAGTGCCGTAATGCACAATTATTTACCCGAATTAAACAAGAACTTCATCAAAAAACACTTCAACAGCTAAGAAATAAAGATTCTAAATAATTTCCCTGAACTTAAATCCAGACTTCGTGAAAGCCCTTGATAATACAGGGAAATTGCTTCTTAGATCTTCAGGGAATTTTGGCTGATTGGATATAATTTAATTGATGAATAAAAAATATTTCCCTCAACAAGCAATTTTTTTTGACAATTTAAAAACAAATTTTATCTTTGCACACCCAAACTGTAAGTTTGAATAATGGTCCGTTCGTCTAGGGGTTAGGACGCCAGGTTTTCATCCTGGTAACACGAGTTCGATTCTCGTACGGACTACAGGTAAAATAAATAAACCGCTGTTTCATAAGTAAATGAGCCAGCGGTTTTTGTTTTGGGGGATAGATTGGGAGATAGATTATATCAATTTAAATTAAAACAATGCATCCATTGAAACACCAATCGCATTTAAGGAGTTCGAATGAATATTCTGTTTTAACCCAAAGGTCGTTACTATGGTAAGAAATATTGATTTCCTTGTATTAGTCCGAGTCTTAAAAACATCTATTTTCCTTCTAAGTTCATCTGCATAGCTTTTATCAATCGTAAATTCCGATTGATAAAATTTCATCTCACACAAATTTATCACCATATCTTTCCTGTCAATCAGCAGATCGATTTGCGCACCAGTTTCGTTACTGTCTTTACCGGCTCTATATTCCCAAGGGGCCTCATTGGATTGAATTTTATCAATTCGCAAATGATATTTAATCTTCTCAATATGTTTTAAACAGATCGCCTCAAAACTATGGCCTGACCAGGCTTTGAATTTTGATCCTTCCTGCATTTTAATCCAATAAGCATTCCCAGGTTTTCTTTTCCCAATTGGCGCAATCCAATACAGGTGAAATAATGTGAATTCATCTGAAAGTATAAAACTTGCATCATTAGAACTCTTCCCAAATGGAATAATTGATTCAATAAAACCTGACTCCTCCAGCCCACTAATAATATTCGTTGCTGTTCCTCCTGATTTCAGCTTCATTACATCTAAAAGCTCATTACGATTTAGCCCCTTTCGTTTTCCGGCAAGTGCCTCAACCACCTTCTTATGTAAATAGTTATTATCGAAAAGAGACGCGAATAACAGATTGTATTCATTTCGAAATTCAGCAGAATCCGAAAATATCAAATCATCTATTATTTGTGCCGCAGACAAACCCTTTTGCACGAAAGACCAATAATATGGAACCCCTCCAATAGCCATATAAAGCTGTAGAATTTGATAATGATCAAGATTCCCTATTCTTCGTAATCTTAGATAATCAACCGTTTCAGTAAGTGTAAAGGGTAGCAATCTGATTTGCTGAGTTAAACGATTATGCAAGCCTCCTTTTGAATAAACTACATGCTGTATCATCCATGAAGCCGCAGAACCGCTAACAATAAGTATTAAATCCTTTTTCTTTGAACCATAACTATTCCAAAAATGTTCAAGCTGCTTTAGAAATCCTGATCTGGAAGAATTTAGCCAGGGTAACTCATCCAAAAACACTACTTTTTTTGCTTTACCCTTATTCTCATCCAGGAAAATCTTCAACATAGAGAATGCTTCTTGCCATGAAGATGGTGATTTAACAGGAATATTCGTCTTCAATGCTTCACACATTGAATATGCAAAATTGTCTAACTGCTCTTTTAAGCTTGCATTGTAAATACCAATTAATTCAAATATGATCTTCTCACTAAAAAACTCCCTTATTAAAAAAGTCTTTCCAATTCGCCTCCTCCCATAAACGGCTATAAACTCAGCCTTATCAGATTCCAATGCCCGTTGTAGTTTTTGCTGTTCTATCTGTCTTCCGGCAATATTTGTTAACATTTTGGCTGTTTTTAAAATTTTATATTCAGCCAAATATAGTATATTATATTCTTTTTGGCTAGTTTAATAATATTTTATTTAGCCATTTTTAAAATATTTTTAACTTTTTGGCTAATTTATTATTTATATTTTCCAGCCATTTAAAAAATAATTGACATATTTTGGCTGTATATAAACAGGGTATCTCAATATTCAGAAATCAGATGACCTCTCTGAGATCCTCCATTCCTCACCCCTTAATGTAAATAAGCCATTAAAAACGATCATAAAAAAACCTTTTTTCTATCTTTGCAGACTTTATTTATAAAAAAACAGTAAACATGAGATATATATTCTACATTCTATTCTTCCTGCCACTAAGCTTGTTAGCCCAAATTCCAACCGGATATTATGATTCAGCTGAAGGTCTAAAAGCCGAAGAACTTAAAACCGCTTTGCATAACATCATAAAAGGACACACTGCATATCCTTATTCCGGCTCCTCAACCGATATATGGGATATACTTAAAGTTTCAGATCGCGATCCAAACAATTCAGCGAATGTAATTCTCTTTTATACCGGCTGGAGCGTAAATGCCGCTCAGGAATATAATAACAACACCGGCTGGAACCGTGAACATGTATGGGCTAAGTCGCATGGAGCATTCGATGAAGATGATATTCCGGGAAGAGACGCACACCATCTCAGACCTACCGATATTACCGTTAACAGCAAACGCGACAGTCGCTGGTTTGATAATGGCGGTGTTGCATATACTGACCCTGATGGGGCTACAGGATGTTTCTATTCCGACGCCAATTACACATGGGAACCCAGAGCAGCTGTAAAAGGCGATGTGGCGCGGATCATTTTTTATATGGCTACCCGATACGAGGGCGAAAATGGGGATCCTGATTTAGAAGTAATCGATTATTTCCCTGCCGATGATCACACATCTGAACCGGTTCACGCCTTATTAAGCACACTGCTGGAATGGCACGATCTCGATCCGGTTGATGACTTCGAGAAAAATCGTAACGATGTAATATACAGCTACCAGCATAACCGCAATCCCTTTATCGACAGACCCGAGTTTGTGGATTATATTTACAGGGATAATACGGGTATACCAAAGAGTAATTCTGATACTTTTCCTCAATATTCAATCTATCCAAATCCGGCAAAAGATGTACTTAAAATCCCCGGTTTTTATCAGGGAAGTAAGGAAATATATGATGCATTAGGTAAGCTGATCCTCCAAACTGAAGGAAATGAAATAAGCATTGAATCTCTAAAACCGGGATTGTATTTCATTAAACTTTCAGGGCAGGACAATAGCTCACATATCACAAAATTTATGAAGCAATAATGAGTGATTTAAAAGAAGGATTTTAATTATCCCTGTCTTCAAAATTCTCCTTCTTCTTTATTTCAATCCTTCTTCTGATAAGGTAGATCAATAGCACAATCACTATAGCAGCGGCTGTGCCATATATCCATAGAATTACTTTCGCAACCGGATCCATATTATTTTAATTTGACAGCGGTACCGTAAGCCAAAATCTCAGCTGCACCTTGAACTATCATGGATGTTGCCAGTCTTACGTTTATAATGGCATCAGCTCCAAGCTTTTTCCCATCGGCCTCCATTCGCTGCAATGCCTGCTCACGCGAATAGGCCTGTAATTTTGTATATTCTTCTATTTCACCTCCCACAACATTCTTTAGAGCTGCAAAAATATCTCTTCCAATGTTTCGGGCCCTTACAGTGCTGCCTCTGGCTACGCCGACTATTTCAGAAATCTCCCTTCCCGGGATGTAATCTGTAGTAGAAATGATCATATAAAAATGGTTTTAAATGTTTAAAGAATAAAATTACAACATCGGGAGACCAATAAGAAATATTTTGAGGGAAGAATTTAGGGGCTTACAAACAATTTTTTCAGCAGTCTTTATAAAAAAAGGATTATAAATACTTCCTGATAAGACTTGCCCATACGCATTTTTATTTTTCGGTCCATTCCTTTAAAAAATCAGCCACTTCAAGATGACCATTGGTGCGTGCAAACAATTCAGCCGTTTCCCCATCAACATCTTTCAGATTAGGATCGGCGCCATAAGTAAGTAATATCTTTACCACTTCCATATTTCCTTCTGCTGCAGCAAACATAATGGCTGTGAAGTTTTCCTCCCGATCGATAAGATTTGGGTCAGCCTCATTCTCAAGCAAAAACTTCACTGTTTCAGGAAATTTTCCTGAAGAGGCAAACATAAGAGCCGTTCGTCCAACATAATCCTGCAGATTAATTTTCGCCCCCTTTTCTTTCAGAGTCCTTACAATTTCCAGATGACCGTTAAAGGAAGCAAACATAAGAGCCGATCTACCGTCCTGATCCAATGCATTTACATTCACATTCCTTGCAATCATTTCTTTCACTGTTTCTATATCTCCATCTAAACCTGCATTTCGAAGCAAGTCTTCCTCCACAGGCATATTATCTGTTCCCTGAACAGATACAACTTCATCAACAGAACTGCTTGCTTGTGAAGCTTCCTTTACCAAAGATTTTTCCTTGCAGGAGGTAAACAATATCATTATTGAAAAAATCAACAGGAAATTCTTGTGTGTAGTTTTCATTATATATTATTTTTTTTACGAAAATAGCATATTAATAGTATATGACAAGGCTAAAGGAAAATCAAAAAGGGAAAATAAATTTTTGAAAATATCAGGTTCTTACTAAAACAGACTCATTTTCTATTCTCATCTTAAAATCTGCAAGTCGATAATTTCCACCTGCATCTTATTTTTAAAATAGCCTCTGTTTTTATGCAGCCATTTTTGGAAATCTTCAGAAGAAATTCCGTCGGGTAATAATGCATCCTGCTCACCTCTATTGAGATTGGGTTTTAGGAATGACTCCGAGCAAAAAATAACAAATAATCGATTTAACTCCTGAGGGGAATCAGTGGTCAGAATATATTCATCAATGATGAAAGAGGGTATCTTAAGCTGGTTATTTTCTTCACTAAAAAATACATAATTTACATCTGCAGAAACCGGTACTGCAGACTCAAATTCATCGATCATATTTCTGTATGGTAACAGACGGGAAGCAGTTTCCCCATCATCAAGGAAAATACTTAAATAGCCTGATACCGGCGATTTAAATTGAAAATACAAATCATCTCCACTATTAAACACTTCCGAAATACATCCCCGGTGAAGGCAATTCATAGCATTTCCTTCAAAACTTATTGGAGGAGTTTCTATCTGAACGGCAATAATTGTTATGTTACACCGAATGTCCGTTACCTCAATTTTATTGCCTTCAACCAGCTTAACACCCTTAATTTCTTCAAAACTACAGCTTATCTCTTCATAAACCTCACCTCTTACTGAGGTGTTGGCAATCATGTTAAACACAGAATTAGTTTCAACAGTCTGTCCCGATTGAACATTTTCAATAAAAGTAGCGTTTCCCTGCACCACGACTCTACCGAATGCCCTTTCAAGAGCATCGATTGTGGCTAATTCTTTAGCCTGCTTTTCCACTTCGAGTCTCGACATACTGCTATACCACTCTAACTGTGCTTCACCGCGGGTGCGAACTCTGTCCTGAGAAAATAATGGACTTGTCAGAAGAGTATAAAAGATTAGAATAAGAGCCGATCTTAACATTTCTGAATAGAATTAGAATGCAAATAAAGTTACATAATATTTTCATAAATACCTGATTAAATTTCATTTAGAATTACATTTTTATTAACTTGTCCTATAATCCAAACCCTAAAACACATGAAAAAACTTAATTTGCTTGTGATTGCTGTTATCTTGTTCTCTTTTTCATCTTATGCCCAAAACACGAACAAGGAATTAACAAAAGAGCTGAAAGAAAAGGCCATTAAAGAAGCAAGAAAGGAAGCTAAAAGTCTGGAAAAAGACGGTTGGTATGTTCCTCCCGGATCCTTGCCTATGGCTAAATTAGTTGAGAGCTCCTGGCTTAAACAGCTCGAAACCAAGGAAGATGGTTCTCAACGTTATATTTATGCTGACGGCAATGGTGTGGCAGAATCCAAGTCTGCAGCAGAAATGCAATCCATTGAACTTGGAAAGTTATTGCTGGCCGGTCAGATTGAAACCCAGATGAACGCTCTTATTAGTGCAAATGTAGGGAATGCTCAGCTAAGTACTGAAGAAGCGGCATCGGTAACTGAAATAGTAGCCTCTGCAAAGAATATTATCGCTACGGAACTTGGTTATGTAAACCCATCTTTCAAGCTATACCGGGATGTGAAAAAAGGAACGATTGAGGTTCAGTCACGCTTATTTTACGATACTGATCAATCTCTCCAGATAGCTAAAAAAGTTGTTCGTGAGGAATTAAAGAACAAGCTAAAACTCAATGAGGAGAAGCTTGAGACTCTTATGGGAATTAATTAAAAGCGATTTTTTCTGTTTTCTCCTGAACTAGTCAATTCTGTTTAGCTGACTAATAAATTAGTTTTTTAGGATTATCCACACCTTATTCACTCAAAACGGCATGAAAATACCTGTGCTTTCTTTTGCCTTCTTTTTCATTGCGCATTTTCAACTCAGCGCCCAACCTGCATGGAAGATTATTCCTCCCACCAACGATCTGACCTACAGATATGCATTGGTAATTGGGAACGAGAATTATCAGATCTATGCAGACAGATATACCGATGATGTATTACATTCCATTTATGATGCTGAAAAGTTCAGGATGATTCTTGAACGGAATAAACTGGTTGCAAAATCAAATATTTCCTTTTACCCTGATGCCCTCAGCACACACATTAAATTGATGCTTAGCCGGATTGTTAAACTCAAATCGCAGGATCAGGATAAAATAAAAGCTGAGCTAATTGTCTATTTCAATGGGAAAATATCGTATGATGAGAAAGGCAAACTTTATCTGGTTCCTATAGACGCCACAGAAAACGAATTCTTCTTTTCGATGTCGGTTGATGAACTGTGTGACAGAATTGACGATGCAGAAATCGCAAAAGCCTGGATTTTCGTGGATGCAACAAAAGCAGGTAATAAAAAAACTGAGAGCCTGCTTAGTTCTTTAGGGGAGGAAATGATTCCTCCCGGCAATCATAAGGCTGAAATAAATATCTTTTTAGCAGGAAGCAATTCCATTAGAAATTACAGAAATGCACTGAAAACAGAAATTGATAAGGAAGATTATAAAGCTCCTGATCTTATTATTGAAAGTCCGGTAAACGAGGATATTCTGGGCTCTCCGGAATGCATGATATATGGAAAAGCTACAGATTTGTCGGGAGTATTTACCGTGGCTGTAAATGGAGAGGAAGCTCACCTTAATGTGGATGGGAGTTTTTCTGCAAAAACAATACTGGAAGTAGGTGAAAATTCAATCCTGGTGGAAGCATTCGATGAGTTTCACAATAGGAGTGAAAGAATTATCTCTGTCGATTACAGACCTGAAAAGACTGTTGAAAAAACTCCTGAAGAATCGACTGCGTCATTTTTTGCGGTTTTGATTGGTGTAACAGAATACAAAGACCCCATGGTAAACGACCTAAAGGGACCTGTTGAAGATCTCACTAAATTAAGTCAGGTTCTTAATGAACAATACAATTTTAAAGATGAGAATATATTTAAGATGTATAATGCCACTTCATTTGATATTATCGACACTTTAAAATACCTGGAAAAAACTTTAACTCCCGACGATAATTTGATTATTGTATTTTCAGGTCATGGCGTTTGGGATGAGGCAAGTAGCAAAGGCTACTGGCTGCCGGCAGATGCGGAAGCCGGTAATAATCTTTTGTGGTTAAGCAATTCAAAAATTACTGCCATTGTTAGCAGTCTGCCCACGAAACACACACTTGTTATTGCCGATGCCTGTTTTAGCGGAGGAATATTCAGAACAAGAGGGCTCCCTTCTGGTGCCGGAATGGATATACTTCAGAAATATGAAAGTCCAAGCCGGAATGCGATGACATCAGGAGACCTTAATGAAGTACCGGATAAAAGTGCCTTTATGTTTTATATGATTAAATACCTTAAAGAAAACAGGGAGAAATTCGTTACGGCTGAGGACTTTTATTACAAATTGAAAATCCCTGTAATGGAATCGACCGAAAACATTCCGCAATTTGGGAAAATTAAAAATAGTGGCGATCAGGGAGGTGATTTTGTATTCGTCAACAGAAAAACGGAATAAAACCTAAGGTCATATTCCGTCAGAAAAATTAGAAAGCTGTTGTTTCTATTTCTTCACAACAATATAAAATCAACGAAAGTGGAAAAATCCACCAACGTTGATTTATATTTTATTCAGCACTGTTAATGCGAAACCAGAGGCACTTTAAGGCCTATGAAGGTAAGCAGAGAACCGTCGGTATCAAAAACCACATTATACCTGATGCCCCCATTCAGCTTAAGCTTTGGTGAGACACTAGCTAAAAATCCAACTTCCGGTGCAACATAAAGCCTGTTATCATTGTAATACCCGACAACATTTTCATCACTGATTTTATCATTATACAAACCTCCGCCAAAGCTGACATAAGGTCGCAAATTTGATGTCAGAAAATAATAATTCACAGAAAACAATTGTGAAACAACTGTCCAGTTGGCAATAGTTGCAAAATCGGCATCCACCAATTCCTTACTAAAAGCAGAAATTGTTAATCGAAACGCGATATTCGGATTAATAAAATAGCTGGCGCTCAACTGACCTCCACTTCTTGTATGAGAATTGCCATTCAAACTGGCTGCCTCAAGTCCATAATCGGGTCCAAGCAATATTTGAGAATTTGCTGTAAAAGCAAATCCGGTTACCATCAAACCCGCAATTAGCAGGACTTTACCTGATTTTTTTAAGAATTTAATCATGTTTACAAAATTTAATAAAGGTTTATTCTGTATCCGGTTCCAGACCGCCGCCGGATTCTTCAATTTTGGACTTATAAACAACAACTTTTGTTTCCTTATCAAGGCCAAAGGAAGGATGATACTTTCCATAAGGCAAAGGAATCATTGCATAATTGTTTGCCGCTCTGGCAACCGGTACGTAATCTGTAAGAGCCGTGCTAGCAGCCGTTAATACAGCATCGGCTATCAATCCGGCTATTCCGCCTGCCCCGGTATCAACCGAAGTATCAACTGCCACTTCTTTTGCATGAGACCAAAGGATTTCTCCTGTCTTACCAGAAACAATTCTATAATCAATCAAGACTACCACAGAAGCAGCTGTAACCCTGTACTTTTTATCCCACTTCAGAATATTTGTAAATAAAGTGGCATCGGCACCAAATAATTCATACATCTTTTGTGCAATAACCGGCTGAGGGATTTCATGAATTGTATTGTATGCTCCTTCATCCTTAAGTATATCCATTACGATAGGAATTGGGAAAATATAAAAGCCTTGCAAAGTAGTAGGAATGGCTATAGTGGAAAGGTAATATTCGCCGGCATCTGCGGCTGTTTCATTATTTATTGGTGGAGCAACAACCAGCGACAATGGGTTCTCCTCATACATTTTAGGATAAGCCTGTTGTTTAGTCAGCTTTGTTGTTGTACAGGAACTAAACAAAAAAGGGATTAGAAATATTCCAAATATGATATATCGTTTCATAGCTATAATTTTTTAAAGATTATCTAATAGTAATGTCATTAACTGGGCCGATTCAGGATATGTTGCCATCTCAAGTTCGAAAAACTTTCTGGCCTCAGTTGGATTACCTTCAGCAAGTTTAATATAACCATACTCGGCATATATTCCAGGAGGTACCCTGACCTCATTTTCTGCTGAAGTTGTTAGAATGAAATCTAATGTAGCTATGTGATTGTCGTAGGCTTTCTCATCGGCCTTTTTCATATTCTTATAGTAGGTATCTTGATAGTTACCCCAATAATAGAGTGGTTTAGGAGCGGAACAGTTGCTAAGTATAAATACACCTAACAACAAAAAAGTTAACTTAAATAATTTTCTCATAGATTTAGGTTTAGTCTTGAAATAAACAATTATAATTTGGTTAGAAAGTGCTATAATAATTCAAACTCCATGGTTTCCTGATTAGAAATAAAGATTACCTTATTAATAATCAGATTCCCATTTTTATAAACTTTAATTGTGTGTTTTCCGGGCGCAACCTGATAAACTTTGCTTCCGAATAAGTTGTCCTTTCTCTTCTTGGTCAATTCAACTTTAAATGTAGTAACGTCATCAATTTTCGCTTCATACATATTCTCGACAAAATGACCATACTCATCTGCTGTCATGGATTTCTTCCCGTAAAAAACGAGATAGCTGGCATCCGATACCTGAGTTACCATGGTTCGGTTTCCGGCACATGACATACCAAAGACAAGTGTAATTGCTACTAAATAAACTAATAATTTTTTCATGTTATTTTTCTATTTCCTGGATAAAGTATTTCCCGAAATCAGAGGTGGGAATGGTTCCGCTTTCCGCCACACAAATAGATACCTCGTTCAACTCATTATCTCCAAACATACTTAGCACCCTTATTCTCCCCACTTCTCTTCCGGGCAATTCAATATACATATTGGTTTGAGGGTTTTTAACTTTTTTACCTTTTTCAATAACGGCAAGAACTTTATTAGTGGTAAGGCCCTGACTTTCACCACCTGAGATAATAATATTACCATCCTCCATATCTAAAATATATGACCGCCATGGTTTATCCAACAGGTTTTGGATAATATCATTAACAAGTTTGGAGATGGCCGCAGAGATAGCCCGGTCGTTCAATGTTTCGTTATATCCAGCCTGGCCTCCAACTCCCATAACCTGTTTGGCTTCTGAGGTAGCTTCTCCGGTACCTTCCTCTGAATAAATAATTTGTCCGGAATATACATCAACCAGGCGAATATTAACTGTGGCTCTGGCTGTTTGTGTTTTGGTTCGGCTAACAACTCCAACATCACCCTCCACATTCCGTCCGAATTCAGATACCGACCCAATGATCAGATAATCTGCATTAATAACAACGGAATCATTATTACCTCCCAGATTCATCTCTTCCATAATTTTATCCAGATCAGATCTTTCGAAAAGCATAAATTTTCCTGTAGATGCAAGCTTTGCTGTAAGAATATCCATAGCTTGCTTCCCAAGAGGATCATTTTCCTTGTCATAAAAAATGCTTTTTCCGTATTTAGTCTCGTTTGAAAATCTGGCGATGGCAACTTTTCGTTTTAAAGTGCTCGCTTGTTCTTCAAGTACAGGACTTACCTCATATTGTTCAGGTTGTGTTTGCTGAATTTTTTGAGGTGAGGAACATGAGTTCGCGAAAATAACGGCCCCAGACAGGGCGAAAATTAAGGGTTTCTTCAGGTTCATAGTTTTTAGCATATGGTTAATTCTTAACCAAATTATAAAATATTATCTAAAAGAAAAAACAAAGTCCAAAAATAATGCCTCCTATTTCCGTCAATCCTATTGAGTTTTCCATGAAAACCTTATATAGCCTTACAAAACTGTTATGCGGAATTATTTTGAAAAAAGCCATTTAAAAATTACGTAGCGCATAGATTGTTAAATACTTTTTGGGATTAATAATTTTTTCACTAAATTTGGTTTAGAGCCGAAATCAATTATATACTAAGAATGATTAGTTTTATTCGAAAGTCTTTAGTCGTATTTTTATTTCTGACACCAGCCATTTGTTTTACCCAATCCATTTCAAATATACGGGCGGTACAAAAAGGTGATTTTATTATAGTTAATTATGATTTCAATTATTATAACCAGTTAGAA
Source organism: Bacteroidales bacterium (assembly GCA_021740585.1). Taxonomy (GTDB): domain Bacteria; phylum Bacteroidota; class Bacteroidia; order Bacteroidales; genus JAGLSB01. The sequence goes on along the minus strand of JAIOZM010000001.1, from coordinate 44,590 downwards.
AGCTTTGAAATTGAATTATATGTTTCTACAGACGGTGGCAGAACCTTTTCAGGTCCTCTTCAGAAAGTTTCGGGTGATGTTGGCGCTAAAATTTATTCGGGTTCAAACAGACAGATTACCTGGCGTGTTTTAGAAGAATTTCAGGACCTCTTTTCCAATGAGATCGTATTCGAAATAAGAGGTAGTCAAAAATTAAATTTTGATATTGAATTTGTTTTTGTAACCGGGGGAAGCATTAATATGGGCTCAAAGTCTGGTGAAAATGATGAAAAACCCATTCATAAAATAACTGTTGATGATTTTTACCTAAGTAAATACGAAATAACTCAGGCTCAGTGGTTTCAGGTAATGGGTACAAATCCTGCTGAAAATAATTCCTGCCCACAATGTCCTGTTGAAAGAGTGAGTTATGTGGATGTGCTTGAATTTATTGGGAAAATAAACAGAAGCAGCGGAACTACTTATCGCTTACCTACAGAAGCTGAGTGGGAATATGCTGCTGGCGATAATAGCTTAAAAAATCAAAATCCTTATGCAGGCAGCAACCTTATTAATTCGGTTGCGTGGTATAATACAAATTCCAATCGTAAAACTCAGGAAGTTGGTAAAAAATTACCTAACGCATATGGTTGTTATGATATGAGCGGAAACGTACAGGAGTGGTGTATGGATTTTTACAGTCCTACATACTATATTTCAAGCCCGACAACAAATCCACAAGGTCCCCCAAGCGGATCAACCCGTGTAATTAGGGGAGGCGCCTTCAATATGTCAGCCAGTCACTGCACCATATTTAGCAGAAATTATGAAGTTCCGGAATACAGCAGTTCCAATCTTGGATTCAGACTTGTAAAAATTGTACCATGAGAAATTATTCCCTGAACCCAAAATTTATTGTGATCATTTTAGCTTGCACGCTAATGATAACCGATATTTATTCTCAGGATTTCTCTGCCAGAAGTAAGAAATACAGTTTTAATATTGGAAGTAAAAATATTGTCCCTCCAATTATAGGCATTGTGGAGGACTCTGTGATGTTTATAGACGAGAATAAGAATAATATTCTGGATCCTTTTGAAAACGCAAGTATTCTTATCAAATTAAAAAATACCGGCAGTGGCAATGCGGAAAATTTTTCTATTCATGTAAAAGAAACAAACGGTCTAACCGGATTAAATATTCAGGAAAATCATTCTGTTGGCATTATCGCGCCAAATTCAGAGAAAACTGTTATAATCCCCATACGGTCTAATCAAAAACTTATTAAAAGTAAGGCACAATGCAATATTAGCTTTTCAGAACGAAATGGCTTTGAACCCCCACCATTAATAATTGAATTTAATACCTCACAATTTTTAGAACCTAAGCTAATGATTGCCGACTATAAAATCAATAGCCCTGAAAAAGTAATCACTAAAGGCACTCCATTTGAGTTAAAACTTTTGGTTCAGAACATTGGTGCAGGAAAGGCAGAAAATGTTTCCCTAAATATCGATAATCCTGCCAATACATTTCTGTTAAAAGGAATGACAAACACTTCCTTAAAACCACTTGAACCCGGTGATACAACCACAATCACCTACTCACTGATTGCAAACTCATTGTATACATCCAATACTCTTCCTTTACAACTTAAGCTGAAAGAAAAATTCAATACTTATGGTGAAGATAAGACATTGAATCTTGCATTCGACCAAAGCCTTACCGCAACCAATCTGGTGATTAAAGCCGGTGAAAATTCAAATCAAAATGTTCAACAAGATATAAAAATAGCTCAGCTGGGTATTGATGTGGATAAAAACATTCCCAAAACCAATAAAATTAAAAGTAACCGGTATGCATTAATTATCGGTAATGAAGACTATACCAGCTATCAGCCCGATCTGTCAAGTGAATCAAATGTTGAATTTGCCAGAAGAGATGCGCAGATTTTTGCAGAATATTGCAGCAATACATTGGGGATACCTGAAAATAATATTACCCTGCTCACCGATGCTATCAGTAGTCAGATGAAAAGAGAATTAATCAGATTCACCAATAAAGCTCAGCATTCTAACGGCAATATCGAATTGGTATTTTATTATTCAGGACATGGTTTCCCCGACAGTCAGGAAGAAAGTTATATTATGCCTGTTGATATTGCCGGGGCTAATGTCACTGACGGAATTAAACTATCTGAGCTTTACAAACAACTCACTCTTTATCCAAGCGAAAGGGTAACGATATTCATAGATGCCTGTTTTAGTGGCGGCGGCAGAAATCAGGGCTTACTTGTAGCCAAAGCTGTTAAAATAAAACCAAAAGAAGAAACCCCCAAAGGTAATTTAGTAATATTTACAGCGAGCTCCGGTTCTGAAGAATCATTATTCTACAAAGAAAAACAGCACGGATTGTTTACCTACTTCCTTCTAAAAAAGCTGCAAGAAAGCAAAGGTGAAGCCAGTTATGGTGAGCTATACGAATACCTAAAGCATATGGTTCCCTTCACTGCTTCAGATTTATACTACAAATCTCAAGTCCCACAAATGCTATTTAGTCCGGAAGTTAGCGGGGAATGGAGCAAATGGAAATTTTGAAATTTACAGATTAAAACACCTCAAACGCAACCTATCTTTCATCAAAATCGTCTTGACATTAGTTACTCACTGTTGTACCTTTGTATTTAAAATACCTAAACTATGAAAACACTAAAATGGTCTTTGTTACTCGCAATTACCGGAATCTTTATATTCTTTTCTTCCTGTGAAAATACAAAAGAGGAGTTGAATGGAAAGGTGGATTTTACGGTAAGTTTCTCAGATAATAATCTTCTTAAATCGGTTCAGGCTGATTCCATAAACGCCGATGGGACTATCATCGACACAATCTATTACTGGCATTTGCTTGTAAGTATAGCTGATGAGAATGGTGCTAATGTTTATGATGACGAAATCATTCCAATGTATGCCTTTGGTGATCAGTTCGTGAGTGAAAAACTCAGCATGATAGTTGGTAAATATAAGCTGGTAAAATTTATGGTTATTGATCCTTATGGCAACGTAAAATATGCCGCACCATTAGAAGGTTCCCGTCTGGCTTATCTGGTTAATGATCCACTCCCAATAACATTTGAAATTTCAGCCAATCAGGTTAGCCACCTGGTTCCTGAAGTTCTGGTTGTAACAGGCAGTAATCCTGATGATTTTGGTTATGCCAGCTTTGGATTTAACATTGTAAGACCCATAGTATCTTATGTTATGGTGGTTGATGACAATCCATTATACATGCGCCCCTCTATGGCCATTCCGGCTATTCTTTCTGTTTATGCAAGAGACGGATGGCATTATGATTATAAATTAACAGCCGGTATTAATAAAATACTGATAAAATCGGGATATGAATATTTCAAAGTGAGCGTCAAAAATCCTGATTATCCAATTTATGAAGCCGAAATAAGCGCGAAAGAATTTATAAATTCAAGCGAAAACAGTCCACTTATTTTTAATCTTAGCGGTCAGCAACCACCCATGACTTTAATTCTTCAGCCTGGTCCGGAAGAGGGAAAGGATGCAATGATTACCGACTTAAATCCGGATAAGAATTTTGGCGATCACATGTATTTTGTGGCCAGCTATCTTACCGAGCCGGTTCTCACGGTTATGAGAACAAAAAATAGTCTCATTCAATTTAATCTGGGCTCATTACCAAAAAGCGCCCGCATTGAATCAGTGCTGCTTACCGTCGCGTTTGAAAGACCCGTTTGGGACAGTTTATGGTCGGGTCTCGATGATTATATGTTATTGAATCAAGGACTGGTTTTGCAACAGATTGTTGAGCCCTGGGATGAATATTCCGTTACCTGGAGTAATCAACCCAAAACAATTGAAGCAAATCAGGTTTTTATTCCTTCCATGGATGCCCTTAGCTCGAACATAAGAACCTATGATGTTACCAGGCTCTTTATTCCAATGCAGGAAATCGCGGCTCCAAACTATGGCATGATGCTTAAACTTTCTCAGGAAAACATTATTCCGGGTGGCTGGTCATTTGCCTCGAGCGATTATCCTATTAAAGAAATGAGACCTAAATTAATTGTTAAGTATAGTTTATATTAGATTCAATTTCTTGTAAAATATTTTTTTAAAGAGGCCGTCTTAAAAGTAAGTTTTAAGACGGCTTTTCTTTTACTCGATTTATTCACAAGTCCACTGCTGTATAACTACTTGAAAGCAAGGACTTTCAGGACGAAGGTGAAAAACCTAAAGTGGATAAATATTATTTTCTTTGTGCTTTAGAAAGCAGAAAATATTTAATAATGGTTTGCAAATACAATGCAGCATCTGGGAAATGACAACCATAAATCAAAAAAAGGCATTCCTTCATAACTTATCAAAAGTTTCAAAGAAATTCTTTCATTCCAAAAATTATTATCCCTAAATTTCGTTTCCTATTCATTTTACCATCAAAATAAAACGCTATGAGAATGTTATCTAAATTATTGTTATCAGGAATTTTAATTTCCGCCATCATTTTTTCTTCCTGCTCAAAAAACGATTCAAACGTATTTAATAAGATCCCCGAAACCGCCATTTTCGTGGTTAGCTTTCACCCCGGACAGCTAATAGAAAAGGGTAAGTTACAGGAAATCCAAATGATTAAGGAAGAAGCTTCTCAGAATGAAATAAGTAAAAAAATTCTTGAAGATCCCGAAAGCTCCGGAATAATTATGGATGCATATAGCGCATTCTTTAGCTTTTATACTAACGACATGTACGGATGCTTCATTATGCCTTTGAAGTCTAAATCGGATTTCAAAGCTTTTCTGGAGGAGGTTGCTGAAGAAGCAGATATGGAATTTGCGTCAGGTTCCATCGGCAAGAATACCACTGAAAGTGCAGAAGATTTTATGGTGGTTTATGATAATGACCGGGTTATGATCTTGTCGAACATGAATGGTAATCATAATGCCGATTTAAAATTAATTGCCACTTCATTAATAGAAATCGATAAGGAAAACATTTTGAAAACAGATAAAGACTTTAATAATTTCCTGTCGAAACAAAAAGATATTAATATCTGGGCTTCAACCAATAATTTGGAAGGGATGCCAGGAATTGGCGGGATGGGTGGCTCGCTCGATTTATTTGGTGGAGTAAAAAATAATTATGTTCATGCTTTTGCTGATTTTCAGAATGGGAATATGACTTTCAGCACCAATTTAAGATTTAATCAAAGTTTGCAGGAAACCATAGATAAATATAATTTTCTGGATGAGAATGCCATCAAAGACCTATTAAAATATCTCCCCTCAGAAAATGTTCTTATTGTAGGAAACACAAATGTGGATCCTGAAAAAATGTTCGATTTACTCACCTTCGTAAACCGCGATTTTAAAGAAACCATCGATGAAATGACCTCCGGCCTGGATCTTGAAAGTGACGAATTAAAAAGCATTTTCAGCGGTGAAATTGCTTTTAGTTTAAATGGGATCAATATTCCATCCATAGAAAAAGAAGACCTCTATTTTAGCACCGACATGCTTCCAACGGTGGTTTTTGCAAATAGGATTAATAATAAGAAGAACTTTGCCGGATTTCTCGAACTTGCTAAAACTAAAGCAGAGCTTCAGGAAAAAGATGGGTATTTTGAGGTTTTGAATAAAGGAATTCCGGTTTACATTCTTGTTAACGATGAGGATCTGGTAATGAGCAATAATGAAACTATTATCAGGGAAATTATTGAAAATAATTCAGTAAAGGTAAATGTATTAAAATCCACACATGCGGAAAATCTGACCAATAATCCAATATGTTTCTATTTAAACCTTGACGAGTCGACCTACACCGAAGAAATGCAGAAATTCTTCAAAGGAAAAATGGGTGGTGAAATGGAAATGGGCATGAAAACCTTCGGCAGCTCCCTAAAATCGCTTACGATTTCTGCAAATATCGAAGAATGGGAATTCAGAGTTGACCTTAAGGATGATAGTGTGAATAGTCTTTATTCACTATTGAGTCAGGCAGGTAAATAGAGCCTGACTATTTCATTTTAGATTTTAAAATCAGGTTATAACCTTAAAATAAATTTGTATAATTCAGGCTATAGCCTTATATTTGAAATTTATTTTAAGGGCAAAGCCTTATGAAAAAGAAATCGATTATAAGATATCAGCTTGATAATAAGATTATTAAGTATGCGAATCTACTTGATGTAGTTGTTCCTCCAACTGGTTGGATATATTCCATACGACAAGCTATTAATATGTCGCTCAGACAACTTGGACTGAGGTTATCCATTACTCCTCAAAGTGTAAAAGAAATTGAAGAACGAGAAAAGAATGGGACTATTTCTATCAAAGTACTAAAACAGGTTGCCCATTCCTTAAACATGAAATTTGTATATGGCTTTATACCTATGGAAAAAACTCTCGAAAAAATGATAGAAAAGAGAGCTGAAGAACTTGCGAGGGAAATTGTTCAGAGAACTTCGGTTCAAATGGGGTTGGAAGATCAGTTGAACACTCCTGAAAGAATTGAGAAGGCAATAAAGGAAAAGACTGAAGAATTGAAGAATGATATGCCCAAAATATTATGGGATTAGAACTTAATTATATAAAAGGGCAAACTCCTATTGAGGAGGAAGAGAAAGAGGAGCTCAAGATTAAAACTATCTCTACAAGGGGTGAACTTGATGAATTTGAACAAGCGAACATAGAGAAAGCAATAGAATGGAGTATGAAAACCAAGTTCACATATGAACAAATTCTGACCATTGGTTTTATTAAGGGGGTACATAAGAAAATGTTTTCTGATGTATGGGGATGGGCAGGAAGCTTCAGGAAAACTAACAAAAACATTGGAGTGGACAAGTACTCTATAGAGCAAGAACTTTGGAAACTGCTGGATGATTGTAAATTTTGGATTGAAAATAAAACATTTCCGGATGATGAGTTAGCCATTAGGTTTAAACATAGAATGGTTAAAATTCATCCTTTCCCAAACGGTAATGGTCGTCACTCAAGGCTATGTGCCGATATTCTTATTTCCAAAGCCTTTAAGAATAAAGTTTTTACCTGGGGTAGCAAGAATTTATCCGATCAAAGCGACACCAGAGCTAAATACTTAAGCGCAATATATGAAGCTGACAAAGAAAACATTAAACCGCTCCTTGAATTCGCAAGATCATAAGAAAATCTGACATTATGCTTTGCAAAAAGAACAATCAAATGAAAATTGAAGTAAAAAACTTAATCCCCCGTCCACTTATTGAAATTCCACACGATGATTCAGAGATATGGGATGCCACTTCATTTACATTCAGTAAAAATAAATTTTATTACCTTTTCGCCCCCTCCGGTATGGGAAAAACATCATTGCTTTCCATCCTGTATGGCATTAGAAATGATTTTAATGGTGATGTGATCATAAATGATAAAAATACCAGATCATTTACAGCTTCCGACTGGTCAGAAATAAGAAAAAATTCCCTGAGCTATATTTTTCAGGGACTGGAACTCTTTAATGATCTGAGCGCTATGGACAATATTCAACTTAATAACTCACAGAAGCATTTTAAAACAGAGGCTGAAATAACAGATATGGCAAAAGCTCTGGAGATTGAGGGCTTTTTAAAAAATAAATGTGGAATCCTTTCTTTCGGACAAGCTCAAAGAGTGGCCATTATCCGAGGCTTGTGTCAGCCGCTTGAACTCCTGCTTGCCGACGAGGCTTTTTCACACCTCGATTCCCGTATCGGTAGTCTGGCTTTCAATCTTATCCGATCTGAGTTAGACGCTCAAAATGCAGGCTTAATTTTCACCGGACTGGAATCGGGTTCCCCATTTGAATTTTCAAAAAGTATTCAATTATGATTTCCAAAGTAACTAACAGGAATTATAGCAAACTTCAGCTTTTCGGTGCCGGAATTGGAACCTTAATCGGAATGGTATTGCTTATGAGCCTGGCGCAGTTTTATTTTGAAATGAATAAAATTATGGATGAAAACAGAGATTTGATAGATCCTGAGTTTCTAGTTATCAATAAAAAGATATCGCTGCTGGCAACCTTAAATATTAGGGAGGCGACTTTTACAGCCCGGGAAATTGAAGAAGTAAGATCGCAGCCATGGGCGTCAAAAGTTGAAGGTTTTATCTCAAACCAATTTGCATTAAGTGCTTATACTGAAAGTGAGAACTTCCCTGACTTTTATACCGATTTGTTTTTTGAAGCCATTCCTGATGAATACCTCGATGTAAAGGATGAGGCATGGCTTTGGCAGGAAGGAGACCAAAGCATTCCTATAATTCTTCCAAAAGATTATATCAATCTCTACAACTTCGGTTTTGCTCCAAGTCAGGGATTGCCCCAAATCTCACCAGCCACGATCGGATTGGTAAATTTCACCATAAGCATCAGAGGGCAGGGTAAGCAAGCTGTATACAATGGTAAAATAATTGGTTTCTCCAGTCGGGTCAACTCCGTTCTTACACCCTGGAATTTCCTTAATTGGGCTAATAAAGAATACGGTAGTGGGAATTCGAATGAAATTTCCAGATTGGTGGTTGAAACCAAGAATCCGACAGATCCTGAAATTATAAGCTTCCTCAACAAGCATTCATACGAAACTCTGCTGGAGAAATTAAAAAGCAGCAGGTTGAATATACTTTTAAAGTTTATAGTTTCATTCCTGGGAAGCCTGGGCATATTTATTATTCTGCTGGCTTTTGGAGTGTTTATTCTGAGTTTCCAGCTTTTAATTTCAAAATCCGGCGACGAAATCAGAAAACTAAAGTGGCTGGGCTACCATTATAAAGAAATAAGCAAGCCATATATTCAACGATTTGGCCTTATTATCAGCATTATATTCTTATTGTCATTTCTATGTATGCTGTTTCTGAAACAAGTATTTATGACATATACTTTGGAGTTGGGACTGGAACTTTCGAAGGGAATAGATTTCAGGTTGGTATTCGGGGGAATTATTATTGTTGTTATTATGTTCATTATTAATACCCTGGCTATTCTTCGACAAACTAAAATGATTTAACTCTTAAATAAAATTCTCCTTTTTTATCGTAACTAGCTATAAAATATAATCCATGGCACGATTTTTAAAAGACCGCTCATCAACAAAGGATAAGGCACCCGGTTCAATGATTCTGATTGGCCGGCAAAAGTTAGAAAAGCCCATTATCAGACTAATGCATTACAATGCAAAGGAAATAATGGAATTGGAATGCAAGACAATCAATGAAGCCTTTTCTTATATTAAAAAAGATTATGTAAGCTGGATAAATATATATGGCATTCACGATATGGCACTTATGGAAGAGCTGAGAGACTTGTTTGGACTCCACCCTCTTTTAATGGATGTGATATTGAATACCGATTCAATGCCTAAATATGAGAATCATGAAAATCATGAAGCTCTTATTTTGAAGATGTTAAGTTTTAATGAAAATGAAACAAAGGTACATGCTGAGCAGCTAAGTATTATTCTCGGGGAAAATTATGTTCTTACTTTACAGGAAAAGATCGGCGATGTTTTTAATCCGGTTCGCGAAAGAATCAGAAACAATAAAGGTAAATTAAGACTTTTACAAAATGATTATCTGGTATACGTGCTCACAGATACCCTGGCTGACAACTATCTTTTAATGACAGAAACTATGGGGAGAAAGATAGAAGATTGTGAAGAAATGATATTTAAGGCCACCGATGACAAAATTGCTGAAACCATTTACCGGCATAAAACAGAATTGAGCTATCTTAGGAAAAATATCCGTCCTTTACGGGAAATGATGATTTATTTGCTGAAGTCAGAGGATAGCTTTTTCTCAACAACCACCATTCATTTTTTACACGATTTGAACACATTGATAACTCAAACCAATGAATCTATCGAATTATACAGCAGCATGGTTTCCGACCAGCTTAACACTTATAACTCAATAATGGGAAACAAAATGAATCAGGTGATGAAAGTGCTTACGATTTTCGCATCGATTTTTATCCCTCTGACCTTTTTTGCCGGGATTTATGGCATGAACTTCGAAAACATTCCGGAGCTCAAATATAAATATGGATATTTTATTTTTTGGGGCATTATGCTATCAATGGGACTGGGTTTACTTTATTATTTCAAAAGAAAAAAATGGCTTTAAAAAAGTTTTAGTAAGAAAAGAATGGAGAAAACCCACCAATTACAAAATTAATTTTCACTTAACCGATAAATCAGCACAAACCAATTCCTTATCACTTCTGATAAAAACATGTTTATTCGCAAAAGCCGGGTGCGACCAGGTAACACCGGTTCCCTTTCGGTTTAGCTGAGCGGTTGTGGGTTCGATTAGTTGAGCACGACTAATTTCTTTAAAACCTTCAGGCGAAAGTCTTGAAATGATAAGCTCACCGTGCTCATTGAACATCCAGGTATTCTCTCCATTTTGAACGAAATGAATATTCGCCCATCTATCTTTAGTTACTGCAGTTAGGTCTTCCCATACACGATCTCCGGTTTCGAGTTCAAGGCATCGAAGTTCTCCGTAACTATCTACGCCATAAATATAATTTTCCAGTATAACCGGTGTGTTCATAACACAATGAAGGGCATCTGTTTTACGCTCGCTTTCCCCTGCCCTTTGCCATACTTTTTCTGCTGTAAGACTATTCTTATCCAGCTTAATTAACATAGAACCGCTATAAAAACTACTTACAAAAATGTAATCTTTATAAAGAACCGGTGTGGCAATAGCCATTTGACTCCTTACGGTAAAGGGAAATCTCCAATAAATTTCTCCGGTTTCAACATCTAAACCCGAAAGACTTTCTCCTGACCAATTCACTATAATTTTCTTATTTGCCTGGTTAATCAGAATTGGAGCAGAATAGCTCGCTTTGTCATTCAAATTTCGCCAGATTTCTTCTCCTGAAGTTTTGTAAAGAGCAACAACAGAAGCATTTTCCGATCCTCCGATCTGCAATATAATTTTATCGCCAACAATTAAGGGTGCAGATGCAATTCCCCAAATGGGCATTTCTATTTTATAATCGGCATTCATATCTCTTTTCCAAAGCATTGCACCGGTGGCTGCATCAAAACAATACAAATGCCCCATTGAACCCAGGGTGTATGCCCTTCCTTCGTCTATAATTACTGAGGCTCTTGGACCTGCGGGATATCCGATACCCAGGTACTCGCAATCATAAGCAAAAGTCCAAATGGAACTGCCACTTTCCTCATCAAAACAAAGCACCCGCTCCTGATTAACCGGATTATCAGGACGATCGGTTATATATACTTTTCCATGAGCTAGGGTTGGTCCCGAATAGCCGGGCCCTATTTGAACACTCCATTTGATGTCCAATTCTTCACTTTCAAACTTCCCGATTACATCAGGATCATTCCATATTCCATCGCGGAGTTCTCCTCTCCAACCGGGCCAGTCCTGAGCATTAATACAATTAAAATGTATGAGAACAATAAAAAGAAATAAAATGACTGATCGCATAATTCAAAACTTAATTTATTTATTAAAATTCTCTTATCCTTACCTCAACCTGCTTGCATTCCTTCATTAGAACAATCAATTCATTGGTATCCGTATTCCCAAAATGATAAGGATAGAGAACCTTTGGCTTGAAGCTTTTGGCTGCATCAGCGACCATCTCAGGTGTCATAGTATAGGGTAGATTCATGGGTAAAAAGGCTATATCAATATTTTTCAAGGATTTAATTTCGGGAATATTCTCGGTGTCGCCGGCTACCAAAACGCGAAAATCACCAAAGTTCAATATATATCCATTCCCCTCTCCTTTAGGATGATAGGCTGTACCGTTGCTTCTTTTATGTTCAATATTATAGGCAGGAATGGCTTCTATTTTTATTTCACCTAAACTAATTATATCTCCATTTCTCATCACTTCAAAATCGATAGCATCATCCATTTCAAGCATATCAAGACAACTTTGGGTTAGTACCAGTTTTGTTTCCTTTTTCAGAATTTTTCCAGTGGCAGCCATATCAAGGTGATCTCCATGCTGATGAGTGATAAGTATTAAAACTGCCTCAGGCATCTCATTATAATCAGCTTCCCGACTTACCGGATCGATATGTATTATCGTGTTCCCAATTTGAAGCATGAGTGTGCCATGTCCTACAAAGCTAATAAGCAATTCTCCCATTTCGGTTTGGAATGCGTCGCTTTGAAACTTACTTTGTGAGTGGGATTGTGTCATAATCATGCTTAGTAGAAAAATGCAAATTGTTTTCATAATTCATTAAATTAGGAAAATATTTTTTCAAATTTCTAAATTTAATAATTAATAAGCAATACTCAAGGATAGGAAGTGATGTCGTGATGTCGTGATGTAGATCAAGCTTAATTCATATTATCTTTCAATCGAAAAATATCTAAACGCAAGGTGCGCAAAGGAATGCGCAAAGAACGCTAAGCCAGGAAATAAAAAAACTTTATCTTTCAAGCAATATCAAGCCAGAAGCACGTCCGTGCGTCTAAACAAATTAAAAATACCTCCAAAATATTTTTTTTATTAAATTATATCCTTATTTTTGCATCCCGAATTTCGACAATTGAACAAAGAATAAACAAAAGAAAAATATTATAATGGCACAACATGCTTCAGCTAAAAAGAGAATAAGACAGACCGAAACAAAACGTCTTAAAAACAAATATTATGCAAGAACCATGCGTAATGCAATTAAAAATTTAAGGAATACAACCGAGAAAGCTGCTGCTGAAGAAATGCTTCCAAAGGTTACTTCCATGCTGGATAAATTAGCAAAGAAAAATATTATTCATTCCAATAAAGCTGCGAACCTGAAGTCAGGTCTAACCAGACATATTGCCGGATTAGAATAATCTTTCTTCAAAATATAACTTAAAGCTGTCTCACTGAGACGGCTTTTTTTGTTTGTAATAATTCTTGTTATTGAAAAGGTTTACTGCCCCACATTTCTTTTGTACATCAGTTTCCTTAAGGCCCCTCAACAATCTCAGAGACCTCAGTCTCTGGAAACAGCGTATTATTTCCCTCTTCATCATGCGTTTTTTTTCACTTTTTTCCATTAAGGGTATAAAAACTTTTATCTGGAAGAATGAAATACAAAAATCTGACAATCAAGCAATGGTCTGTGGAGGACAGGCCAAGGGAGAAAATGCTCTCAAAGGGAATAGAAAGTTTAAGCGATGCTGAAATAATTACTATCCTGATAGGCTCAGGCACTAAAAATCTTTCTGCATTGGAACTTGCCAAAAACCTCCTGCATCTGGCCGGTAATAATCTCGGAGAGCTAGGGAAATTAAAAATAGAGGAAATCTGTTCCATAAATGGAATAGGAGAAGCAAAGGCTATTAATATCATGGCGGCACTGGAATTGGGTCGCAGGAGAAAATTTGGTGACCCACTAAAAAAAGTGCAGATAAACTCCAGCTATGATGTATTTAAAATTTTCCAGCCAAAATTAGGCGATCTGGCCCACGAGGAATTTTGGATCCTACTTATGAACAGGTCAAACCGGGTTATCGACACCATTTGCATAAGTAAAGGAGGAACAACAGGTACCGTAATTGACACAAAAATAATACTAAATAAGGCACTGGTTAAACTTGCTAACTCGCTTATTATTTGCCACAATCACCCTTCAGGTAACACCAAGCCAAGCCTGGCTGACAAAAATATTACACAAAAAATTAAAGTCGCAGCTCAAACTATGGACATTAGTTTACTCGATCATATTATTATTGCTGACAATACTTTTTTTAGTTTTGCTGATGAGGGAATATTATCAGATTAAGAAGTCATTGGAATAGTTTCATACATATTTTGAAACCTCAGATTTGTCAGTACATTTTCTAAGCAGTTCAGAAATTTTCTTCCCAAGAACCGGATGAATTAATTCAGAAGCAAGCTCCGTAAGAGGAAGCAGGGTAAACTTACGTTCTGCAATTCGGGGATGAGGAATTATAAGTTTTTCTGTATCCATAATTTCCTCCCCATAAAATAAAATATCAATATCAAGAATTCTGTCCTCATATCCCAGACTGTGCGAATGAATTCTGCCAATTTCCACTTCGATTTGTTTAATCCGAAGTAATAATTCCTGCGGACTTTGATTTGAATAAAACGAGATAGCCTGATTTAGAAAATAATTTTCACTTTCGTAGCCCCAGGGCTCGGATTTGTATACTGACGAAATTCTCAGAGATGAAATATCCCCTTTCTGAATTTCAGTTATGGCATGCTGAAGATTTTGTTTCCGGTCACCAAGATTTGTCCCCAACAACAGAAAAACCAGGGTATCTTTCATATTTCATTAATTTTTAACGCAAATTATTAAGATTCTTAGTATTTTTAGACTTGCATTCCACTTTAAAAAAATGCGCCCTACAGTAAACAAATTTGCTAATTATTTTTTATACCATAAGTAGATATTCGAAACTAATCAATAATTCAACATATTATGAAAGGATTTTTTAAATACACATTTGCCTCAATACTGGGTTTTCTTCTTGGTTTTTTATTGTTAATTTTCATTTTAATTGGAATATTCAGTTCTGCCTCAGCTGAAAAACCTGTGGTTGTTGAACCTAATACTGTTCTCCTTATTAAATTCGACAGTCCGATAATTGACCGGGCATCTGAGAATCCATTTGAGTATATAAATCCGATGTCTTTTTCTCCGGAAAACAGAATGGGATTGGATAATATTCTCGATAACCTCAAAAAAGCAAAAGAAGATGAGAATATCACCGGTATCATATTAGATCTGAGTCTTATGCCCATTGGCATGGCTAGCCTTCATGAAATAAGGGATGCACTGATAGATTTCAAAACATCCGGAAAATTCATCTATTCCTATTCCGACATTTATACCCACGGAAGCTATTATCTTGCTTCTGTTTCTGATAAAATTTTTATAACCCCTACCGGTAACCTGATGTTTCTGGGTTTGAGTTCAGAAGTGATTTTTTACAAGGGGGCGCTGGATAAACTCGGCATTGAAATTCAGGTGGTACGTCATGGTGAGTTTAAAGGAGCCGTTGAAAAATATATTTATAAAAAACTTAGTGCTGAAAACCGATTGCAAATTCAGGAATACCTGAACTCACTTTGGGGGCACATGGTTGAAGGCATCGCTGAAGCAAGAAATATAAATGTTGATGAGATAAATCGTCTGGCTGACGAAATGCAGATTACCGATGCCGTTTCTTCTTTGGAACACGGATTTACTGATAGTTTAATCTATTTCGATGAATTTATCGATTATGTTAAAGTAAAAACAAATATTGAAGAATCGAAGGATATCAAATCCATCAGTATGGAGAAATACACCAAGGTTCCTGCTAAAAGAGAAACAAAAGGTCTGATAAGAGAAAAAATAGCTGTCGTTTACGCTCAGGGAACCATTATTGATGGAGACGCCGTAAGTGGATCAATTGGTGGCGATGCCTTTGCTAAAGCAATCAGATCGGCACGCCGCGATAGCAGTATCAAAGCCATTGTACTCAGAATTAATTCGGGTGGGGGAAGTGGTCTGGCTTCTGATATCATCTGGCGTGAAGTTAAACTTGCTGCAGAAGTAAAACCGGTTATTGCTTCCATGGGAGATGTGGCTGCCTCAGGAGGTTATTATATTGCTGCCCCGGCAAACAAAATTATTGCCAGTCCTAATACCATAACCGGTTCCATCGGCGTATTCGGGATGTGGCCTAATGCTCAGGAATTTGTTAATGATAAACTTGGAATTACAACTGAAATTGTAAAAACAAACGATCATGCTGACTTTGGATTTATGCTTGAGCCACTGGCTGATGATGAAAGAGCTATACTTCAGAATGAAATCGAGAAGTTTTATAAAGGATTTGTTGAACGTGTTGCCGAAGGCCGGGCCATGACTTATGAAGAAGTTGATAAAATTGCCGGTGGTCATGTATATAGTGGATCCGACGCATTAAAACTTGGATTGATAGATGATTTCGGGGGGCTGAAAAAAGCTATATCTCTTGCTGCTGAGGAAGCAGGATTAGCTGAATACAGGATAGTGAAGCTCCCTGAACTCGAAGATCCGTTTCAAAAAATTCTGGAAGACCTTACAGGTAAAAGTCAGTTAAAATTTTTAGAAAAAGAATTGGGCGAAAACTATATCTATTATCAGGAATTAAAGTCAATTAAAGAATTAACCGGCGTTCAGGCTCTGATGCCTTTTAGTTTGATTGTGAAATAGAATAAATTAAGATCATAGACCATGAAGGGACTATCATCCTTCATGGTTTATTATAACTCACCTGTATTGTAAGAAACTCAAATAGTTTCAAATTAAGCCGTCTTCTCTCAGAGGTCACTTTCTAATAACTATTGTACATAATCTGGTCTAATTAGGGTCGACGCATATAAAATCTGAATATTTCTAAGGAAGAAATAATTATTCAGCTAACATTGTGTGCTGCATTATGAAAAAAAATATTTTTACCCTGAAAGGGTTAAATATCAATAACCACGGGTTTCACCCGTGGTTATTGATATTTAAGCCCTTCGGGCTTAAGGAAACAATGTGGTAAGCATAAGTATCACCACTACTACAAGTTATTTTAATGCGTTGACCCTGCTGGTCTAATATCCTGCTTCCTCAATTTAACAAATAGTTGTATCTTCGCAGTCCATTTTCAATACTTAATTTTTGCAGCTATTATTTAAAATATTACTCTTCCCTTTTAGTCTTATCTACGGATTATCAGTAATAATACGCAATAAACTATTCGACTGGGGAATACTTCCTTCACAGGAATATAATTTTCCGATAATCAGCGTAGGAAATATCAGAGCCGGTGGGACAGGAAAAACACCACACGTTGATTATCTTATTGAACTCCTTCAAAAAGAATTCAAAGTGGCCGTTTTAAGCAGAGGTTATGGGAGAAAAACTAAAGGATATATACTTTCTTCAGAAAAATCTGATCCGGAAGAAATTGGTGATGAACCCTGTCAATTAAAACAAAAATATCCGAATATTCTCATTGCTGTCGATACCAGCAGAAGAAGGGGCATTAATAATTTATCTGAAATGAATAATCCTCCGGATGTGATTTTACTTGACGATGCCTTTCAACACAGGTATGTAAAACCCGGATTAAGTATTTTACTTTTTGATTTTAATCATCCTTCAAAAAAAGATCTTTTTCTACCGGCAGGCAGATTGAGAGAACCCTATAGCTCCAGAAAAAGAGCAAAAATATTACTCGTAACAAAAACACCTAAAAAGATAAAGGCAATCGACATGAGAATAATCGCTCAGGAAATGATTGTCAATAAATTTCAGCATCTCTTCTTCACTACGGTCAGTGCCTCAGAAATAAAACCGGTTTTTGCTGATATTCACATTGACAGCAACCTAATTAAAGAGCAGAAGCCTGACATTCTTATTGTTAGTGGCATAGCAAATCCTAAGAACATTAAGCCTTTCGCACGAAAAATATCCCCCAAATTCAAGGAGCTTATTTTTAAAGACCACCATAATTATACCGAACAAGATGCCGTAAAAATTGTTGAGGAGTATAAAAAAATGGGTGCCGGAATTATTCTCACTACAGAAAAAGAT
The DNA here is from genome assembly GCA_021740585.1 of Bacteroidales bacterium. Taxonomy (GTDB): domain Bacteria; phylum Bacteroidota; class Bacteroidia; order Bacteroidales; genus JAGLSB01. The sequence goes on along the minus strand of JAIOZM010000001.1, from coordinate 26,995 downwards.
GCCGTAAAACTTAGGAAATTTCGAAGTGTTTTCAGCGGCATTGAAGAAAGATTTTTCTATCTTCCCATTTTCATTAACTTTCTGAATGAAGATGAATCAAATTTTAATCATCAAATAATTAGCTATGTTAGAGACAATAAAAGAGACAGTATCCTTCATAAAAAATAAGGCAAATTTTGAACCTGAAATTGCTATTATTCTGGGTACAGGATTAGGTAGTGTAGTTGATGACATCAAAATTGAATCAGAAATTAAATACACAGATATACCAAATTTCCCTGTTAGTACGGCCCCGGGACATAAAGGAAAGTTGATATTCGGATATTTAGGCGGGAAAAAAGTGATGGCCTTGCAGGGGCGTTTTCATTATTATGAAGGCCACAGTATGGAGAAACTAACCTTCCCCATAAGAGTAATGAAATTTCTGGGTATTAAATATCTTTTCATTTCAAATGCCAGTGGTGGTGTGAATCCCGATTTTGAAATTGGTGATCTGATGATCATAAACGATCATATAAACCAAATGCCTAATCCGCTTATTGGAAAACACTACGATGAACTTGGAGACAGATTTCCTGATATGAGTCAGGCTTATAATAAATCTCTCATTACAAAGGCTGAGGAAATTGCCAGAGCTGAAAATATCAAAGTTCAAAAGGGTTGTTATGTGGGAGTTACAGGACCAACTCTTGAAACTCCAAAAGAATATTCCTATTTCAGAATAATTGGGGGCGATGCTGTTGGAATGTCTACAGTTCCTGAAGTTATCGTAGCTCATCAAATGGGCATTCCTTGTTTCGCCATTTCCATTATAACCGACCTGGGCGTCCCGGGAAGAATTGTGGAAGTCTCAGTTGAAGACGTACAGAAAGCTGCCTCAGAAGCAGCCCCAAGGATGGTTACTATTATGGAAAAATTAATTGAAACTCTTGATTGATTTTGAAAGAGACAATACAGGAAAAAGATAATTTTCAGGCAGGAAATATAACGCTGATAGGAATTTCCCATTTCATTCATGATGTTTACACTTCCTTTCTTGCTCCTGCCCTTCCTTTTATTATTGAAAAAATTGGCATATCCTACGGCCTTGCAGGTTTATTGCATGTAATTCAGAGAATCCCTTCATTATTAAATCCATTAGTGGGTATAATGGCAGACCGGATGAGAATGCGCTATCTCGTAATATTCTCCCCGGCTTTAACCGGAATAGCCATGAGCCTGATAGGCATCGCCCCCAGCTATATATTTTTAGCCTTATTGCTGCTGGTATCGGGTATAAGTTCTACTGTTTTTCATATTCCAACTCCGGTTATGGTTAAAAAACTTGCCGGAAACAGAATTGGAAAAGGGATGAGTTTTTATATGCTGGGAGGAGAGTTGGCCAGAACAGCCGGACCAATGGTTATTTATGGAATAATTAGTTTGTGGGGGCTGGAGGGAACATACAAAATGATGCCTCTCGGACTCATAGCTTCAGCTATTTTATTTTTCAGGCTCAGACATGTGGATATTTCACAGAACGTTCAAAAACAAGAGTTTAAGAAAGCTTACTGGAAAGAATTTAAAAAATACATACCCATTTTCACTGTTACTGCAGGAATTACATTATTTCTGGGGGCAATGAGATCGGCATTGGCATTGTATCTTCCCACTTTTATGGACACCCAGGGTGAATCTCTCTTTTTCTCTCAGGCATCCTTATCTGTTCTTCAATTATCAGGAGCTGCAGGAACCTTAATGTCCGGAACCTTTTCCGATAAATTAGGTCGCACTAAAATGCTATTAATCATTACTATAGTTTCACCCTTTTTAATGTTTCTTTTCCTTCACGTTTTTGGCATCTGGAAAATGCTGGTTTTGGGAATTATGGGAATGTTCTTATTTTCTCCTACTTCGGTATTGCTGGCTCTTATACACGATCAGGATTCAAATAAAATGGCTTTCCTGAATGGTGTATACATGTTGCTAAACTTCTTTATTTCCGCTGTTATGGTAACGGTAGCCGGTTTTATGGCCGATAAAATCGGATTTGAAAAAACATTTGCCTTTGCAGCATTTTTCTCTTTGGGTTCTGTGGTGGTTGTTCTTCTAAACAGAAAAAAACTTGGCTAAAACTGCCTTATTAGCACAATAGGCTCCTTAAAGGACTCATTTCGTCCCGATAGATGCAAACAGCTAAAGTAAGCCAAATAGATTCCTGTACTGCATAAATTACCACTATCATCCTCTCCGTCCCAATAAAAACTCCCGGAAATTCCAAGTAAAGTATTCATGGCCAATTTCCTGACCTCCCTGCCCGAAGCGTCGAAAATCAATACATTTCCAACATAACCTTCCCTTTCAAGATTGTAATTCAGTTGAGCAATGTCCTCAATCCCATCATTATTGGGGGTAAATGTTTCGGTAGTAATTTCAAATTTATTCTCCGAAGAAGGCTTTTCTGAATATTGAGAATTCTGAGCTCCCGGAGTTGAAAAGTTCGAATTCTGGGAAGCAGAATGCCAACTCGCCAGGAGACCAAAATTATTTTCGAGATCGATACGCTCTAAAGAAACTCCTGAAAGATTCGAAAGCATTGCAAAATGCAAGTCCTCATTATATTCCATCTCATCAATCAGTGTGAAAGCTCTGTTTCGGATGGCAATCCTGCTCCCATTATCTGGCAGGGATTTCATAGTTTGCAAGCCAAGAATTTGCGGCTTTTCAGCCTCATAACATGTCAACATTGCCTCCCTGTCTTTGGTAATAGTCAGGTATTCGTGCGGATAGAATAGCCGGTTGGTTTCAGATAAGAAACTTCCATAACCCGGACCGAATTCCGGATCATACACATCGATGGTCAGCTCATGTAAATCGAGAATTGATTGAGAATTATTATAGATTTCAATAAATTCAGGACATCCAGGAAGAGGCGAAAACAGCACCTCTGTTATTAACACATCGAGAGGCTCAATATTTTCAGGCACCCCCAACTTAAGAATAAAGGCGTCATTTTGATTGTTTTCACAATCCTGAACAAAAATACCCGGCTCCATGGTGAAAATATTATTCACCGGCGTTTCCAGACAAAGGATGAGCTCGTTATGAAGCAGATTAGACCAGGCCAGACTTTTCAGATTTGGGATTTCCGGAAAATTGAAAAAAACACTTTCGTTAAAATGAAGTGAAAAACTCAGACTATCCAAAAATTCAACATGATCCACATAGGGATTTTCAAAGTCTGTTACAGGAATTTCCAGAGAATTTATTTCACCCGGACTACCACCCCGCTTATCTGTTGAAGCCTTCCATATTTCTTCACCCCCACATAAATTGTACAAGTCAATTCTCTCCAAAGACCAGCCACCTTCAGCTTTAAGTTCATCATCATACCATGTATCTGAATAATACAAAGCATCAATTAAAGTTCCATCAGGAGTCCATATACTTAATTCCTGCCCTCCGTTGGATAAAACATATACTCCGGTAAATAAGGGATAAAACACGGAATTCTCAACATCGCTTTCCTGATCCATATTTACAAAGGCTAAAAATGAATGAGGTGGAATTATCTTCTCATCCAAAAAATACTCCTTGTCGCCAACTTTCAGTATAAATCCATTCAAATCAATGGTATGATCGCTGCGATTATAAATCTCCAGATACTCCGAATCGGGCAGATAAACCACAGGACTCGGATCTGCCATTATTTCCGTGAATATCAGATCTTTGTATTCAGGAAAATAAAAGCTAAAACTTCCTGTAATGAAACCGGCGTTTGACTTTTTATCCTGAAATCCACTTAATGCATAAAAAAATTCAATGTCGTTTAAAAAATTTTTATCAAACCACGACACAATTTTATTCCCCTGAAACAAAATACTATCCACCTGAATTCCACCTTCAATATTCAAATGAAAAGTGTCGGCAGGAAAAACGTTTTCGGAAAAAATCCATTCAATACAATGACTACTAAGGAAATGTATGTCGGTAAGTTCCGGGGCAATACTATCAGATACATAATTGGCATCAAATTCAAAATTGTCGAAGTAAAGAAGCCTGTCCTTTGAAGAAGTATATTCATAGGATAGAGCAAAGAACTCAGGGTTTTCAGGGAAGGGAAGGGAATATTGCGACTTATAAATTAACTCCGGCTCCTCTCCCGGCATTGCTCCAAAAAATGAGAATACATTCAGACTGTCTTTTTCAACTTGAAATGAAAAGGGCGACATACCCACATCCTTTTCCCAGTTAATACCAAGATTAATAAGCAGGGATAGTTTTGATCCTTCCTGAAACCAAAGCTTTAAAGAATCATCCGTTCCTGTCTGATTAACACCTAAAATAAGAGCACATTGATCCATATCTTCCGGAATAGCTGAGGCGCGATTGGTTGATAAAAGATATACCCCCCAGTTGTTTGATCCGGAAGGATTATAATTGTGATGAAGCACAAATTTCCACCTTATAGCCGCATCTGTATCAATTTCGCCAAGGAAATAAGAGATAAGATCGCATCCCGATTCGGGATTATCAAAAACATGTGCAAGAGATTTGGAGCCTTCTAAAGCTCCTTCAGCAGATACCCCCCATCTGCCGGAAGGAGATTGCTCCCAACGGTCAGACAGTTCACTTTCAAAATCAATTTTCACTTGTCCCCAAAGAAAAATCGGACAAAGTGAAAAAACCAGGCATAGATTTTTCACTTTAATAATAATTTTTACGAATTTTGGGGTTTACAATTTGAAAGGCATTTCAAAAGGCAAGTATAAATATATAACTAATTTTTATTTTAATAAAATATTTTTAACCTTTTTAATAAATTCTTTACGGATATGAAAGTTGCAATCGTTGGTGTTAGTGGTGCTGTTGGACAGGAATTCTTAAAAGTACTGGATAACAGAAATTTTCCTTTAACGGAGTTGGTTTTGTTTGGATCGGGCCGGAGTGCAGGAAATGAATATACATTTAAGGGGAAAAAACTTGTTACCAAGGAGTTAAAGCATAACGATGATTTTAAAGGAATTGATATTGCACTGGTTTCTGCCGGAGCTGGAATTTCAAAAGAATTTGCCTCAACCATTACAAAGCACGGAACAATAATGATCGACAATTCCAGCGCCTTTCGTTATGAAGACGATATTCCTCTGGTAGTGCCGGAAGTGAATATGAAAGATGCTTTCAATAGTCCGAGGAAAATCATTGCCAATCCAAACTGTTCAACCATTCAAATGGTGGTAGCTCTGAAACCTATTCAGATGCTTTCCCCCATAAAAAAAATTCATGTGGCAACGTATCAGGCAGCCAGTGGTGCCGGCGCAAAAGGCATCAAAGAGCTTGAAGATCAGATAAAAGCTGTAGCCAATGGTGAAGAACCGGTGGTAAGCGCATTTGCATATCAGCTTGCCATGAATATTATCCCTCACATAGATGTTTTCCTCGAAAATGGCTATACCAAGGAAGAAATGAAAATGGTATGGGAAACCAAAAAAATTATGCATTCTGACATTCTTGTAAGTGCAACCTGTGTGCGTATTCCCATAATGCGATCACACTCCGAAGCAATCTGGGTTGAAACTGAAGATGAATTGAGTGTGGAACAGGTTCAAAAAGCCTTCAAAGAATTTGACGGACTTACCCTGATTGATAATCCTGCCGAAAAACAATACCCAATGCCACTTTTCGTTTCCGAAAAAGATGATGTTTATGTGGGACGTGTTCGCAAAGACCTGACTAATCCTAAAGGAATTACCTTCTGGTGCGTTGGCGACCAGATTAAGAAGGGTGCAGCGCTGAATGCAGTGCAGATCGCTGAGGGAATAGCCGGGAAGATGGGGTGATGGTGTGGTGGTGTGGTGGTGTGAGCTTGGAGAGGGATTAGTGAAAGAATCCCTAATACAAAAAATCATTATAAGGATAGCGCACTTCGTGTATTTCTTTTACACTCCTGTAAACCAATTCTTTAAACTCAACTATATTGGTATTTTCTTTGGCTGAAACAAATACGGTTTCAATATCTGTTTTTGCCATCCAGGATTTTTTCAGGTCGTCAAGGCTCAGATTCTCTTTTGTTGTAGGTGTTAGATCATCATCATCCTTTTTAATATAATTGAAGGCGTCAATTTTATTAAATACCAGAATATTCTTTTTGTCTGTAATCCCGATTTCGTTTAAAGTCTGATTCACTATCTGAATCTGATCGTCAAAATTTGGATGAGAAATATCGACAATATGGATTAGAATATCCGATTCTCTTACTTCGTCGAGGGTCGATTTAAAAGATTCTACCAAGTCGTGTGGTAACTTTCGAATAAAGCCAACCGTGTCGGCGAGAAGAAAAGGAAGGTTTTCAATAACTACTTTTCTGACGGTAGTATCGAGGGTGGCAAATAATTTATTTTCAGCAAAAACATCAGACTTCGAAATCAGGTTCATCATGGTCGATTTCCCAACGTTGGTATACCCCACCAAGGAAACTCTGACCATTTTCCCGCGATTTTTCCTCTGAACACTCATTTGCTTATCAATTTTCTTGAGTTGCTCTTTGAGCCGGCTGATTTTATCCCGTATTATTCTTCGGTCGGTTTCAATTTCTGTTTCCCCCGGACCTCTGAGTCCAATACCTCCCCTTTGCCTTTCAAGGTGGGTCCACATTCTGGTTAAACGTGGTAAAAGATACTGATATTGAGCTAATTCTACCTGTGTTTTGGCATTCGCGGTTTTAGCCCTTTTGGCAAATATATCAAGAATTAGATTGGTCCTGTCTAAAACCCTTTTTTTAAATTCACGTTCCAGGTTTCTCAGCTGAGTTGGCGTTAATTCATCATCAAAAATAATCAGATCAATTTCATGTTCTTCCACATACCTGCCAATTTCAGCAAGCTTACCGCTTCCAATCATGGTTGAAGCATGAGGTTTATCAAGCTTTTGTGTAAATACCGCTTTTGGTATGGCTCCTGCTGTTTCGGTAAGAAACGACAGTTCATCCAGATACTCACTCACCTCCCGCTCATCAGCATCTCTGGTTATCACACCCACTAAAACTGCCGTTTCCGGCTCCGGAGCCGTTAAATAATAATCACCCATTAAAAATAATTTTTGCAAATGTAAGGAAAAGTTAGGGAATAGTTTAATGATTTCCGGGAGGAATGGTTGCCAGAGATTGCGTGTAAATATGGGAAGTATGGATGGCTTTTATTATTAAATTTTATTCAATATTCAAGCTTATATTTTTACTATTTATTTCAATCTTCCTGCATTCCACAACAAATAGGTTAAAGCTTGTTTTCCAATATTTTATAACGCTCTTCATTCAATATTATTGTGTGAATTATTATGCTCTGAAATAGTTTATTTAAACTCAAAGGGGATCGGAAATTGCAGATAATAATTCTATATCAGTATTTAGTATTAACCAATTCAGGAAACCATGAAACCAAAAAAGAGCCAAAAAGCAAACCTGGAGAAATCGAGGTTTATTTATTTTCAAATTGGGATAATCATTTCTTTATCTTTTGCACTCTTTGCTTTTGAATTCGGAAGTGAAGAAAGATATAAAGGATATGAGGATGTGTTTACAGCCCAAATTTTTCAGGAAAATGATATAATAGTAACAGCCCGTAAAGAAGAAAAGACAAAAAAGATTGAAATTGTAACTATCATAAATGAAGTTGATGATGAAAATCTCGTAATTGACGATCCAGATTTTTCTTACACGGAAATAGATCCTGTAGATTTTTTTGATCCTGATCTGTTTAGCAGAGCTCCGGAGATTTTTAATGATGAACCGGATTTTATTACTGCAGAAGAAATGCCCCTTTTCAATGGAGGAAATCCAGATATTGAATTCACAAAATATATTAGCAAACATCTCCGATATCCTGAAATTGCAAAAGAAAATGGTGTGATGGGAAGAGTTATTCTTACATTTGTTATCAATAAACAAGGTTTGATAGAAAATATATCGGTATTTCATTCAGCCCACCCCGATCTGGACATGGCCGCAATGTCGGTGGTTATGTCCTCCCCAGCCTGGACCCCGGGGAAACAAAACGGTAAGCCTGTGCGAATAAGATATTATTTTCCTGTTACTTTCAAATTAAACTAAATGCATTTTACTAATAAATCAGAGTGTTTTTGGTGCGATTTTTGTATTATTTTAATTACTGAAAGTCCTGATTTATAAAACATGTGGCTTTAGAATTAATAATGAAATTTGTTTTAAGCCAAATACTTTTGATTTTACATATTTTATTCACTAATTTTAAGCCGCAAAAAAATTAAAAAAATGGAACTTAAAAAAAGTCATAAGGCCGATTTGGAAAGAAACAGGGGAATTTTCCTTCAAATTGGATTGGTTGTCGTACTTTCAGTTATCTGGATTGCATTTGAATGGACCAGTAATCCCGATAAAGGAGATGGAGACAAACTGATTGCAGACACTAACTTTGAAGTTGAAGAAATGCAGGTAACACGCAGGGAAGAGCAACCCAAGCCCGAACCTGAGCAAAAGCAGCAAGTAACCGAAATTCTTAACATTGTTGAAGACGATGTTGTTATTGATGACGATTTCGATTTCGATATGGAAGCAGATGCTAATACAGAATTTGAATTTAGCGGTTTTGTTGATGAAGAAGAATTTGATGAGGAGGAAGTATTTTATATTGTTGAGGATATGCCAACCTTTAATGGTGGAGATCCTGCTATCGAATTTAGAAAGTACATTGCTCAAAACCTACGCTACCCTGATATTGCTGCAGAAAATGGTATTAGCGGAAGAGTAATAGTTCAGTTCGCTGTAAACTCTGTAGGAAAAATTGTTGACGCAAAAGTTGTTGCAGGTGTTGACCCTGCGCTCGATAAAGAAGCTATGCGTGTTGTAATGACTTCTCCTTCATGGACACCAGGAAAGCAAAGGGGGAAAGCTGTTAAAGTACTTTTTACCTTCCCAATTAACTTTGTACTGCAATAAATCTTTTTCAAAAATATATTTAAAACCGTCTCCTGAGACGGTTTTTTTTTGCATCTTTATCAAATGCCGACAACCTGAAATCTAATAAATATGGGGATTCCAGAGATATATTTTCACTTGGCCCACTATTTGATACCAAACAAATAAATTGCTATACTTCAGGTATTTTATGTTTTGTTTAAAAAAGACTTTCAGGAGAACAAATATCTTTCATATATTAGCACGATAAACTCAATAATCATGGTTATGAAAAAATTTTTACTATTCACATTTGTAGCGCTAGTAATATCCTCATGTGGTTCAACCACAAAAAAAATGCAAAGAGGCGATTACGACGGCATAATTACAAAGTCGGTTAAAAAACTTATTAAGGATCCTCGTGACGCTAAAGAAATTGAAATGCTGGACAAAGCTTATAAGCTTGCAAATGAAAGAGATATCGAGAGAATAAAATACCTGAAAACTGAAAACAATCCGAATAATTACGACGAAATTTTCAGGAGATACGAGTCCTTAAAAGCCCGCCAATCAAGAGTAAAACCGGTATTACCCCTCGATCTTAACGGGAGAACAATCAATTATCCTTATGTTGATTACGATTCAGAACTGGTTGCCGCAAAAAAGAAAGCAGCTGAGTATTATTATCAGAATGCCCAGAAATTGATGAAAAATTCTAATAAGGAATCGTACCGTCAGGCTCATTATGAGCTGGTACTTGCTCAGCAATATTCAGGTGATGCCTTCCCAAATCTGAATGAAATGATTATTGAAGCACGACTTAAGGGCATTAGTCGGGTAATTGTGGAGGTGCAAACCAGCGACCGGATTCTGATTGCTCCTGAATTCAGGGATGAATTGTTGACTTTTGACAGTCAGGGATTAAATACCGACTGGATTGAGTACCATTTCCGTCACATTAACGAAGAAATTGAATACGACTATGCAGTGGTAATTAATATTCTCGATATTGTTATTTCTCCTGAAGAGGTTAAAACAACAGATCAGATCTTTAAAAAAGAAGTTGAAGATGGTTTTGATTATGCTTTAGATGCAAAAGGAAATGTGATGAGGGATACCTCTGGAAACGATATAAAAATAATGAGGTACAAAACCCTCACCTGTACACTGATCGAAACCTATCAGAAAAAAACAGCAACAATCAGGGGTCAGACAGAAATTACTGAGTTAAAACCAATGCTTAAACTTCTGGCAAAAGAACCCATTGGCGCAACAAATACTTTTGAAAATATTTCTGCCCGTGCTGTAGGCGATGAAGCTGCTCTCGATGGCCCGGCCAGAGAAAAAACAAAAAATGAATATATGCCCTTCCCTCCTGATATGGTAATGGTATTTAATACTGCAGAAACATTGAAGCCTGCCATTCGGAATGCCTTATATAATAACAGACATCTGATTCATTAGATTTCCTGAAATACGATAAATCTTTTGAGGGAGGCTGGTGAAGTCTCCCTCTTTTTTTGCTAAACCGGGATTTTCTAATTTCTTCAACCACAGCCTCGTCTTTGCTTTTGCCTAATTGCTCCGGCAGAGCATGGCGTCGTTAAAGAAGGGGGTATTCACCATTATTATTACATAATGCTTAAGCAACTAAATTACCATACTCACCAACAAAGCAAATCCCAGTCCGCAAACAGAAATAATCGTCTCCATTACCGTCCATGACTGAAGGGTTTGCTTTTCATCCATTCCAAAATATTTGCTTACCAGCCAGAACCCACTGTCGTTAACATGCGAAAGAATAGTTGCTCCCGTTGCAATGGCTATTACAACAAGTGCCAAATGGGGCTCACTTAATTGAAAGGCAGGTAAAACCGGAGCCATGATGCCGGCTGAGGTAATCATTGCCACTGTGGCAGATCCCTGAGTAATCCTAATAATTGCAGCCAAAATCCAGGCTAGAATTATCGGAGAAAATGATGAGTCGGCAATGGAATTGGCCATTATGGTTCCAATTCCGCTATCGACCAAAACTTGTTTCAATACCCCGCCTGCACCTGTAATCAATATTATAATTCCAGCCGGGCCAAGTGCTTTTGAAGATAATTCAAGAATTTTCTTTCGCGTCATTCCCCGTTTTATACCCAGAAAATATATGCTCAGCAGGGTAGCCAGAATAAGAGCAGAATAAGGATGCCCGATAAAAACAATTATTTCAGTATATATTGAAGAAATAAGCACTTCACTTTTCAATAAAACTGAGGTTACCGTACTAAGTACTATAAGTAATAATGGGGTAACAATTAGCAATATTATGAGCCTAAAGGTGGGTAATCCGTTTTGCTTACCGGGTGTTTCATCTCCCTGTACTAATTCTGATGCTTGAATATTAATTTTTTTTGAGATATATTTCCCAAAAACCGGACCCGCAATTATTGCGGTTGGCAATCCTAAAAGTATTCCAAAAAGTATTACCCATCCCAGAGGTACATTCAAAATAAAAGCAACGGCAATGGGTCCCGGTGTGGGAGGTATGAAACTATGAGCACAAGCCAGTCCTGCTAATAATGGAATGCCAAAATACAATAGAGAACGTTTTGTATCGCGTGATAATGAATAAATAATTGGAATTAAGATAATAAGTCCCACATCAAAAAAAACCGGGATGGCAATAATAAAACCCGTAAGCATCATCGCCCATGAAGCCCTGCTCTCGCCAAATTTTTTCAAAAGATAACTGGACAAGGCTTCTGCCCCACCCGAACTCTCGAGGATTTGACCGAAAATAGCTCCAAGACCTACAACCGTAGCAACAAAACCCAGAGTACCACCCATTCCTTTTGTAATGCTTTCAGGAATTTCAGAGAGTGGCATTCCTGCCAAAACTCCAACATAAATTGAAATGATAAGCAGCGAGATAAAAGCACTTATTTTTAATTTAATAATGAGAAACAATAATAAACCAACAGCTGATATTACCAGGAATATAATATAGGGGATTGACATAATTATAACATTTCTCAACCAGATAAAGATAACAAAAAGCATTTATGCTGAAACAATAAATGTGAGTAATGAACTATTTTCCAACAAACTAAAGATTATTTGATGAACTTAAATAAACTATAATTGTTTATGCCCTAAATCTGGCCATTTATTTCAAATACTGTCGGACACAGTAAAACTTTTTTTTGTAAAGCAAATCGAAAAGATATTTGTATGCTCACCTTAATTTTTGATGGGCTTAATTTCCTTTACATATAAAGAGATAAAATTAATTTTCAAGCATAATATTTATTATTTGATCAACCTTATACCAATTTCAATGAAAGTTCAACCTATTATCATTTTAGTTTCAATCCTAATTCTGTTTGAGCTACCAGTGTTCTCACAAAATTTGATATCTAAAACGTCAGGAACAGATGAATATCACTTCTCCAACTCTGAATGGGAAAAAATTCTAAAGCAATGGGAAAAACATCAGCCGGTTATCGATTTAATTACAAAATCGGGCGAGACACGTAGCGGACAGCTTTTGTATGCGAATCAAAATGAGATTGTGGTTTATCCGGGAACGGGATTACTTCTTAACACCGATCAGTCAGATAAAATAGTTCATCTGAAAGTGGAAGATATAAATAGCATTATACTCAGAAAAGGAGGCTATACAGAAAATGGAGGCTATACACCAATAGAAAGTAATAAAGTATTAGCAATGACCCTTGGGGGATTGACTCTTGGTTTTGCTGGTTTCACTGCAGGGATGGCTATTGCCGGGGGCTGGGTTTTTTGGCCAGGAATTATAGGGGGCGCAGTTGGAGCTGCGGGCGGGGTCTGGATTGGACCAAAAGTTCTGAAATTATTTCAGCCCTATCATACTGATTTAGTTCCAGATACTCCTCAATATGAGAAAGCAACTGAAAAAATGCGCAAATTTGCTGTTTATCCCGATTCCCTTTTCTTCCCTGAAGATCTATATCAGGCATTGGAAGTTTCTCCCCAAATAACCAAGGGTCTTAACAGGCCGCTGAGAATCTCTCTTACTATGGCCACTGTTCCGAATGCTATCCGTAAAGACCTGACCAATAAGATTTCATCCCTACCAGAACCAGAATCCGGAATAGAAGCTTTTACTCTTGAGTCTTTTGATGTATCCTGGCGATTTTCAGAACATTATATTGTAGGCGCTCAGATTCCTATGGATTACTATAGTCTTGACAACTATAATAATTCTACCAACGAACCTGAATATAATTACAGCATAACCGCTTTGGAGGGAGGGGCCTATTTTGATTATGTTATAAATCCGGCAAACAAATTATATGCAAAACCCTACGAATTTACAGTAGGCGCTGGGGCTAGAATTGGAGTTCGCAATGTAGAACTTTTTTATGGATCCCAGTATTATAGCGATGCTCCAATTATTTACGGTTTACAACTTAAGTCTGCAGCATACTATTACCCCTACCCGGGCTTATCTTTATTTGCGGGAATGGAAGCTAATTTATACAATAAAATAAGGTTACCAGCTTATGTTTTAACAAGCAATGATCCCTTGGTAAATTTTGAAATACCTGAAAGCTCCATCCAATTTAGCGCACTCAGAATAAAAGCGGGAGTCAGTATTTATTTTTAGAAATACCTGATCTGAAATCGGGTTCCTGATAAATATTTTTCCGGTTTGATTATTTAACAGCTTTTCTGATCCAGTAATAAATTAAACCGATTATCATTCCGGCAATACATAATCCTATGGCATAAATCACCAGACTGGTTGAAATACCAACCACAATGGCCGGTATGGTTACCCCTACCAGACAAAATAATATGGACAAGTTCACGCTATACTTATTCATATTTGGATTGATCCAAAGAACCAGTATCAGGAATCCAAGAGACATAGTAAGCGAAACAAAGAAAAATGTTGTGTCCACAATATCACGAAGGATCAATGCTGCACCTATTCCCAGAGCCATCAGCAAAACAAGAATGATTCTCATGGTAAGTTTAAGCTTTTCCTTTTTTAATAAGCCCATTCTTTCGAGAAAATCCTGAGTTATAGAAGAGGCGGTTGTAAACATATAGGTGTCGGCAGAAGAAGAAATGGCTGAATAAATAATTATAACCGATAATCCGGCTAAGCCAACAGGAAGCAGTTTACTAAAGCCAACAATTAAGGCAGTATCAGGATTCAGATTTGGAATATCGGCGCGGATAACCATACCAATCATTAACAAAATAAATCCGATTATTATGTAAAAAACAGAGGATAGGAAAAGGCTCTTTTTATATTCCTTTTGACTCTCAATAGCATAAATTCTTTGCCACAATTCCGGACTGGCCATTGGAATAAAGAATCCTGCTATGAAAAAATTTACTATCTCTTTTACTGGGATATCAAATAATCCCGACAAAGCTAAGTCAGGTTTCACAGTAGTTGTAGCTAAAAGATATACCATCAGAACAAAGAGAAGAAAAATACCTCCGGTTTGAATTATATCAGTCCTTACAACTGCTTTAAAACCCCCGGCCAGAAGATAAAGCAAAATAATAATGCCAATAAGTATAACAGATAAGTCATAGCTAATAGGCGTATATTCCTGAACCAGTTTTGCTCCTGCCGTAAAGTTCAGAACCACCCATCCGAACATTATTATGATAACGACCAATGCAGATAAGTATCCGGCTGTTTTCCCTTTTAAAAAGAAAAAGAAATCGGATAAGGTGTAAAAATTCTGTTCCGCTCCAAGTTTTTTGACCTTCTTACCGAAAAAATAGAAAACAAACAATCCAAAAACCGAGCCTACAAAATACCAGTATGCCCCTAAACCATAAATATATACTAAGGCAGTATATGTTAGGAGAATTGCAGCTCCTATCCGACTAGAGAATATTGTACTTGTGGCTTCAAGTGCTTTTAGTTTTCGATTGGCAATAAGGTAATCTTCCTTATCCTGCTTTCGTCCGGATTTTAACCCAACATAAAGAATTACAATAAAATAAAATACAATGAAAATGTAATCGAGAGTGGTTAGCATGAGGTCAGATTTAGTGAATAATTAGTTTATTATTATAATATTTAGCATCCAAATGGCAGAATAACCACCACTTATTGATTTAAAAACTGATGACAATGTAGTATTTTTATCATTACATTCAAGCCCTGTCCTGAAAGTTTCATATACCAGTTTACATTTTGTAAGGCTTATCAAGCTTTCAGATAAGAACTGCTACTCTTTAAAGCATATTCTAAAATTCCACCACATAATATTGAAAATAATAGAATTTAAATTTATTTTTGTACTAATAAACGTTTTTAGTCAGTATGATTATAAGTTTTAAATATGGAACTTGAAAGCACGAAGAATAAAATCATTAATGTCGCCCATAAATTATTTGGACGATTTGGTTTTCACAAAACATCAATGGATGAAATAGCCAAAATTGCCAGAAAAGCAAAAGGGTCTCTATACTATCATTTTGCAAGTAAGGAGATGCTTTTTAAAGAAGTCGTTTCCAAGGAAATGAAGTATCTAAAAGTTCAGCTAACTCCTATTATTGTAAATACTGACATGAGTGCTTCAGATAAAATGAGAATGTATTTTATACGGAGGATGGAGGTTTTAAATGTGTCAATAAATTACCATGAAACTATTAAGGCAGATTTATTTGAACATTTTGAATTTGTGGATGATATTAGACATGACCTTGATGTTTGGGAGAAATCGAATCTCCACACAATAATACAGCAGGGGATTAAACAAGGAGAATTTTTAATTAAGGGGGAAATTGAAGCTCTCCTTGATGTATTGATGATGTCTATTAAAAGTCTTGAGATACCATTTTTCCTGGAAAACAAGTATGAAAAATACTCGAATACTTTCGATAGTCTTTTGCGCATTCTTACAAAGGGTATTGCCATTTGATTTTTCAAATCTATAACTAAAATCTTTCGTGATGTAAGTATAACACGACTTAATTTCAAAAGAATGAAACCGTTTTCTCAATATATTTTAAATCTTCTGGGGTGGAAAATTACAGGTGACTTTCCTGATATTAAAAAATCCATAACAATTTTTGCCCCTCATACAGCTCATATTGATGCCATTTACGGGAAATTAGGGTTTTCCGGATTAGGTATTAAATACGTATTTCTTTCAAAGAAAGAGCTGTTCTTTTTCCCTATGAACCTGATAATGAAAAAATTCGGTTCTATTGCCGTAAGGGGTGTTGAAGGCCAAAATGCGATTTATCATGTAGTAGAACTTCTAAATTCTAAAGACGAATTGCATGTTGTGATTTCCCCGGAAGGTTGGGTCACAAAAGTCACAAAGTGGAATAAAGGATTTTATTATATGGCCACAAAAGCGAATGTGCCTATAGTGGTAAGTTTTCTCGATCATAAGAAAAAAGAAATGGGCGTTAAAGGGGTTATCTACGACACAAAAGACTTTAAGTCTGTGATGACCCAAATTAATGAGATGTACAAAGATGTAACCGGAAAGCGACCTGAAAGGTTTTCTCTGGATACGACTTTCGAACATGAACAAGCCTGACGTTTGTTATTTTTAATAGTCACATCTGGAGACAAGTATTTTTTTTCAAAATAAAGTAATGAATTAAGCATGAAACAAAAAGTAGCTTTAGTATTAGGAAGCGGTGGTGCCCGTGGCGCAGCCCACATAGGGGTTATTCGCGAACTGATAAATAGTGGCTATGAAATAAGTTCCATAGCCGGCACTTCAATGGGAGCCTTAATCGGAGGCATTTATGCTGCCGGGAAACTGGATGAATATGAGCATTGGCTGACATCACTGAGTAAAATGGATATTTTCAATCTGGTTGATTTTACATTAAGCAATCATGGGATTATTAAGGCTGACAAAGTTTTAAAAGAAATCGAAAGCTTCGTCTCCGATCGGGAAATAAAAGACCTGCCCATCAAATTTGCCGCCGTAGCTACCGATCTTAAAAATAAGAGGGAGGTTGTTATAACAGAAGGAAGCTTATTTGATGCAATACGCGCTTCCATTTCAATACCAATGGTAGTAACCCCTCTTCAAAAATACGATACATTATTTGTTGATGGCGGAGTATTAAATCCGGTACCGGTAAACAGAGTTGCCCGCTATGAAAACGATATAATGATAGCTGTGAATGTTAATTCCTTAATTTCACCTCAAAAAAATCATTCCCAAGATCCACACCTAAAACAATTTAATCGTTTACGACACAATAAATTAAGGCGTTTTCAGAAAAGAATTACACGGCTTTTCCCTTTAAACAAGAAGGAAAGCATCGGTTATTTTCAACTGATTAATGAAACAACCAGCTTAATGCTTTCTCAGATAGCAAAGCTGACATTAGCTTCAAATCCACCGGATTTACTTATAGAAATCTCCCGGCAATCGTACGGCACCTTTGATTTCTATAAAGCTAAAGAGCTAATTTCTTTGGGAAGCGAAGTTACAAAAAAAGCTTTACTGAAATTAGCTGTCAAAACAGAAGCGTAGAAAGGAAAAAATCCTTTGGAAATAGGTATTTCATAATTCCTGTGCTTACATTTCTGAATGAAAATTCACCCCCTGTCAGTGATATTAATGATTTCTATACTCAAGACTCAATAATTCATTTTACTCTGATCAAAGAATTCTGAAAATCATTTTTTCAATAAAAAAACCGCCACAATTTTAGAATGTATATCTTTATGCTGAACTTTGTTCTTATTAAGAAGGGGATTCCCTTATATTTTTATTGACTTTTCATTAATGCAACTTACTGTGCTTATGAATATTATATTGAAAAAAAGCTTATTTGTGACGGTATTTACACTTTCTTTCCTGCTTTCAAACGGACAAAATACCCTGCCATCCTCAGTCATTACCGAACCTCAAAATAACGCCTATTTTGAACAGGGAACTGATATAAACATCCGGGTTTATGCTTCAGATTTAGGCGGAACCTATACCGGTGGTAGTATAACGAAAGTAGCGTTTTTCCAGGATAATATTTTGCTTGGGGAATCTGCTTCTGCCACTTCAAATACTTATTCTTTTATTTGGACAAAGGTACCTGCCGGAAGCTACCGCCTTACAGCTAAAGCTACCGATAATGAAGGAGCCGAATTTATTTCCGCCGGGGTACTTATCACTGTGGGGTCTTCTCCCGTCACCAGAACTGGCATGAGCGCCGGTAAAGGAAAGTATCTGGCTAATATAATTAAAAGCAGTGTCCCTGCAGATTATAATTACTATTGGAATGGAGTAACAGCTGAGAATTCCTGCAAATGGGGATCTGTGGAAAGCAACAGAGATGTAATGAATTGGTCAACTGCAGATAAAGCATATAATCATGCAAAGGACAATCACATGAGTTTTCGTTATCATGCTATAGTCTGGGGGAGTCAGTACCCATCGTGGATAGTAGGCCTGAGTCCGACCGATTTCCAGGCCGAAATGGAGGAATATATGGCTGCGATAGCTGAACGTTATCCATTGATAGACCAAATTGATGTACTTAACGAAAATATGTACATAAATACCTGGAATAAAGAAGAACACGCAGAAGGAACCCCTTATTTCAGAGATGGATTAGGTGGCCCCGGTGTAACGGGATACGACTGGGCCATTTGGCTTTTTGAAAAGGCCCGGTACTATTTCCCTAACGCAAAGCTGGTACTGAACGATTTTGAACTTGAAACAAACTCCGCCGGTCTGAACGAAATCCTCGCCCTCGTTAAAGTTCTTCGCGACAGAGGCTTAATTGATGGAATTGGAACCCAGGCACACTATTTTAATATTGATGGGATTTCTTCTGTTACTCTTGGAAATGCATTAAATAATATGGCTAAATCGGGTGTGCCCATTTATGTAACTGAAATGGATTTAAAAGGGAATTCAACTGAAGCGGGACAATTATATAACTATGAGAAATCTTTCCCTGTGTATTGGAATCATCCTGCTGTTGCCGGTATTACCTTATGGGGCTATGTTGAAGGCGAAACCTGGGCTGCGGGTACTGGATTGTTGAATGCTGACCGCTCGGAGCGATCGGCTATGACCTGGTTAAAATCGTTTATGAATGACTTGCCTGATACAGGATACCCATTTGTTGCCTGGCCTACGGGCATAAACCAGACAGACGAATTTCAGCTCATTTCAATCTATCCCAACCCGGTAAACTCAGGAATACTTTTTGTTGAGAATTCAACACAAGAAAAAATGAAAAGCATTGAGATAATTGATCTCCGGGGCAAAATTATACATGTAATCGAATCAAATAATTCTAAGCTTGAAATCGACGTTTCCTATTTGAATAAAGGAATTTACTTTTTAAGAATTCATTCTGAAGAATCTTTTTTAAGCAGGAAATTTGTTGTGTTGTAATTTAAAGGAGCTTATCTGATTCCGACAAGATATTGATCTGATTTCTTCTGACAATGTACGAGGCAAGAATAAGATCAAAACACAATGAGAGAACATTAGGATGTCTCAAATCTCTGAAATTAAGTAAATTATAAACCTGAACGACTGCTTCGATTGTATTACGTTCCCAATTTGACTCTCACACTTTCTTGTAGGTAAGACACAAAATACATAATTTCCTCCAAAAGAAACACCAGGTAATTATTCCTGTTTTCTAGCTCCTAACAACATTCCCCCTCTATAAAAGCACCAAATTTCTTATACGAATTAAAAAGAGCTTTGTAGATCTCTACATTCTCAGGAATTGGGTAATAAGTAGATTCAAATCCTCCTCCCATTGCTTTTTGTGCCTCCCCTATGCTATTGTGGATTCCGGCAACAACCGATGCTGCCATAGCTGACCCAAGGGCGCATGTCTGCTCTGAAGAGGCAATTTTAATAGGCATTTCAAGAATATCTGCAACTATCTGCATAACGAAAGGGGATTTCTTTGCAACTCCTCCAAGTGCGATGATGCCATCAATTCGTATCCCTTCATCAATAAATCTTTCATTTATCATCTTCGATCCAAAGGCCGTAGCTTCAACCAATGCTCTGAAAATGCGGGGAGCATCCGATCCAAGTGTTAAACCCATTATAGCGCCTTTTAACTCCTGATTTGCATCAGGGGTTCTTCGGCCATTCATCCAGTCGAGGGCGACTAAGGTAGATTCTTCAGGGGGAATTTTGGATGCTGCTTCGCTTAAATCAGCTATCATTTTTTCCGATGTCTCTTTGACAATTCGATCTATATTTTCATTATCCAACCAATCGAATTTGGTGATTATATTCTTTATGGGCCACATCAATACTGAAGAAAACCATGCGTAAATATCACCAAAAGCAGATTGTCCCGCTTCCAGTCCTACCATGCCAGGTATAATTGATCCATCTACCTGTCCGCAAATTCCTCCAACAAGATTATCACCCACCTCTTCTTTGGTGGCAATGATCATATCGCAAGTAGATGTGCCCATTACCTTACTCAAATAATAGGGTTCAATTTGACCTCCTACCGCACCTATATGTGCGTCAAAAGAACCGGCTCCTATGGCTACTTCAGTCGATAAGCCAAGCTTTTCCGCCCATTCTGCAGATAAATTTCCAACCTTAAAGTCGCAGGCATAGGTATCATTATATAGTTGACTTCTCAGACCTGATAGAAGAGGATCAAGCTTTATCAAAAAATCTTCGGCTGGTAAGCCCCCAAAGTTTTCGTGCCACATTGCTTTATGGCCTGCTGCACATCGGCTGCGTTTAATGTTTTTGGGATCTGTCTCACCTGCAAGAACTGCAGGAATCCAGTCACAATGCTCCACCCATGATGCAGCGGCTTTCCTCACTTTCTCATCTTCACGCAAAACATGAAGAATTTTCGCCCAAAACCATTCAGAGGAGTAGATGCCACCTTCAAATTTGGTAAAATCTTCTCCACCCCAATTCTTTGCTAAGACGTTGATTTCTTCTGCTTCTTTTATAGCCGTATGATCCTTCCAAAGAACAAACATAGCATTCGGATTATCTTCAAAACCTTCTGTTAGTGATAAGGGAGTACCTTCGCTATTAACGGCAACAGGGGTAGATCCGGTAGTGTCTACCGAGATAGCCACAATGTTCTTTCGGATATCCTCTGTTACCTTTTCAAGAGCCCCGGTTATTGTAGCTTCCAATCCTTCCAGATAATCGGCCGGATGCTGCCTGAATTGATTCTTTACTGGATCACAATAGCGTCCTTCTCTCCATCTGGGATAGTAGAAAACGGATGTTGCCACATCTTTGCCATTTGAAGTATTTACAATAAGGGATCTTACTGAGTCGGTGCCAAAATCGACGCCGATGGTATATTTATCAATTATTTCTTTCATCCTGAAATATAAAAAAAATTAATAGCATTCCGGATAAATTGTCAATTTCCTATACAGAAAAGGTGTTTATCGCATCGAAGATATATTTTCCCATTGCTTATAGCAGCTGATGAAATCATTTTTTCACCCATTGCATTGCGTGCCACAGGTTCAAAAGTTGGCCCGGGTTTTATTACGGTAATAATACCTTCGTCGTTTGGCATATATACCAAGCCATCTGCCAGTACAGGTGAGGAATATTGTTTGCCCATATCTTCCACCCAGAGGGTATCACCTGTTGCAATATCTGTACAGTGGACTTTACCATTTGTCATTGTTGTATAAAGATAATCATCCGTACAGATTGGAGATGGCACATACATTCCTCCAATTTTGGTCTGCCAAACTACGTGACTTTCAGTGACATCACCTGAGCCATCAGTTTTAATTGCTTGTAAAGTTCTTATGGGCCAGGCGCTACTTAAAAGTAATACTCCATTTTTTTCATTATATACCGGTGTGGAACAGAAATCTAATTTTTCTTCTGAGCGATTTATGTACCAATATTTTGAGCCATCTTCCGGGTTATATGAAGCAATTTCTTTATTGCCCAAAAATATCATTTGCATTTTACCTGCCATCTCCTTGAAAATTGGAGTACTCCAACTGTGGGAAACATTTTCCTGCATTTTTTTCCATACAATATGGCCATCAGTTTTGCTAAGAGCTGCCAAAAAATGATCCCCCATACTATTGCCATTAATAAATACCTTATCTCCATATAGTGCAGGGGAAACACTGAATCCATGCGGACTGGAATACTTACCTATTCGTTTTATCCAAACCTGATTTCCTTTAAAATCATAAGCTGCTACAACTACATCATCAACTTCAAGGACTGAGAGATAAACCAGTCTGCCATCAGTTGCTGGTGTACCGGAAGCAAAACTATTATCTGCATGCTTTCTTTCTAATGAATCCTTAACTACCGTTCTTTGCCACAATAATTTGCCATTATTACTATCATAGCAAAGTAGAATTTTATCATTAGTTTCGGGCAATGCTGACATTGTAAAAAGTCTGTCTTCCCAAATTATAGGTGAAGAATGACCAATTCCGGGTACAGGGCTTTTCCAAAATACATTCGTAATTGAGTCCCACTCAATGGGTAGGTTGGTTTCTATACTGGTTCCATCACCATTTGGACCACGCCAATTTGGCCAGTTTTGTGCATTTATTGCTGAAAATGAGGCTAGTAGCAATATTACAATCTTAGAAACAAGAAATTTGTGTCTGGTCATTTGTTTGAATTATTTGATTTATATTGAATCATAATCTCTTTAGAAAAAAATTAATCATTCTTAATGAGCCAAATTTCTGAAACTGATACTCCTCTTTTGATATCTGCGGTATCCTGTGTCCATTTTAGTTTTAATTCGCCATCTGAGGTCGATGCGACAGGTATACTAAAATCCATAATGTCATCTCCTGATTGCTCCATAAAATCGTGTATAAGAGATCCATCGTCTGTCTGACATTTTATGCGGATTCCGAAGGGTCCGTTATATACAATTTTAATCTTATATGCGGCAGATCTGTCAAGGTTTTCCCACTTCATCTCCAGTGGAGTATCATATCTTGCAACCACGCTTGTAAGCTGGGAATGCCGTAAATCGGAATTTGCTTTATTGTCCACCCAATTTATGTTTGAATAAACAAATCCGGGATCATCTTTCCACTCAGGTGATCGCAGCAAGTGTGGTTGTGCATCCCTGACTCCAAGATTATCATAAAACCCTCCTTCACCCGGATCCTCATATTGAACAATAGCCAGTAAATCTTCCGGTCTGCTGCTTAGCTCCATTTGTTTCTCTAACCAATACCTGTTATTAAAGGAAGTGTATAAATTTTTGATTATTTCATCAAGATCGCCAAAATTTTCGCTTAAACCCATGTCAATCAATTCGTTCCGGAATTCTTTTTCAGATTGAAATTCATTATCGATTCGGGCAAGTGTTTTATATGCATCCTTTATAGCTTTTTTATAGTTGGAAGGTTTTGCATTTTCAAGAATTTTCAGCACCTGGTTTTCCAATTGCATTTCAAGGTCATACTTCCTTTTAATCTGAGCATCGATTCTTGCCTTATACAAGTACATTTCCACCCTCCAGTTATTATCTGCGCCACCTATGCAATCTGCTATGGTTTTCCAGTATTCAAGAGCCGATTCGGTGGAAGTATTTTCCTTAAGGGGACCCTGCCAGTTCTGTTCCAGAAGGCTGAGTCCTTTAGCGACAAATTCAGTGGCCATATCGATTACTTCCTTCTTAGTAAAATCTTGCCCATTGTTCTGTTGTATAGGGGCTTTTATAAAATCATAAGCAAAAAAGGTCTTTGCGTATGATTTAAGAATATCTTCTACTTCTGCTTCCGGATTCCATGCAATTGAAGCCCATGCAAACTTATTGAGATCGTTATAGGAACCTGTGTGGTTGTAGGGCAGGGATCCTATGGTATGATCGCGGGTAGCTTTGAATATATCCGTCATCATTGTCGGCATCATATAAATGCTATTATTCCTTGGCCAAACCACTGAATAAATCCGATCCCATTCCGGGATAGGATACTGGCACCATCGAGGATGACAAATCTCCGGGAAATGACGTAATTCATATTGAGAAGGTAAATCCTTTCGAATTTCTTTTATCCCTCTTTTTGTCCAGGGGCCGTAAACCATCCCATACAGCCAGGGAGGTCGATTTTCATTTATATAATTAAAAATGTAATCATCTTCATCTTTTGCATGGTCATCCAGACATTGATTTGAGTACCACCATTTTGCACCGGGTTGTCCCTGCAAAAGCAAGGGAAGGACTCTTTCCATGTGAGGAAAGAAAAGTTGGGGCTTTACAGCACCGCTTGCATCTCCTCCATAACTTGTAATATGATCAATACCTTCAATATCCTTGTAGACTTCCAGCAATTCAAGATCACTTTTCTTATCATAATCTATGATATCCTGACATTTCAACTTAATGAAAAGGTTTACACCCAATTTTTCAAGGTAGTCATCAATCAGCGCAGGCTCGGTAGGCTCAAAGCCGTTGGTCCCGAAAATTACCATCTCCCTTACAAATTGTTCAACTTCTTCTTTATTTTCCCAATCAACAAAACCATCTTCGCATTGAGTATTGGTAATGATTTGCTGAGCTCTGATCTTGTCGGCCGGAGCAAGGGCCAGGGAAAATGTTTTATCGATGGAAATATAATTCTCAGGGAGGTATAGGTTTTGTATGAATTTCCCCACACCGAAAAGGACACCTGACTCGTCCCTTCCGATAATAAGTGTGGTAGGTGCTTTCCGTTTAATAGTATCAATCCAGATTGCAAAAGATTCTTCTTTTGAAGGTACAAAAAGAGCAGATGGTAGGGGGAAATTTGTACTCTGGCCGAGGAAGATTACCGGAATATCCTTTTCGGTAAACGAATCAGAGATCTCCAGTTTAATTCCTGATCGCAAAAACATTTCCTGTTGAAGAAACTGAGCTGCTTCTAGATTTCGTGAATTATCACTATTAACCACAATAATTGATTTTGAAAGATCGATTATCTGCGCTGAGGAAACTAATGTACAGAAAAATAAAAACAGAAGTAAAAAAACTATTTTTCCGGCAATTTGTATTTTTTTTAATAATTTTCTCATATTTTTTAGATCATGTATTCGTATTCGTTTGTCTTTTTATGGGGAAATGTTATTTATTATCAGGATTGTATTGCCTGGGGTATTTGCTGAAAATAGCATGAATTTTCTCCATATTAAATTTCAGGCTTCTGTCGTAAAAGTATATTCCATTTTGCTCCGACTCTACATCTGTTAACTGAGTGTAACAATAGCCTGAGCAGTCTTCCAGTGATAAAACTATATCCACATGAGCTTGCAGTCGTTTATAATATTCTTCAAGAGAGGCTGGGGGAGAACCGTAACCCCACGATTTCTGAGAATTATCCTGCTGTGAAGGGTTCCACTTAATCCCTCCAAATTCATCTAAAATATAGGGTTCTCCATCATAAGAACAACAAAATTCCCGGTGACCGGTATAGGGTTTTCCCTCAACATCTGATTCTAAGAGCTGCCTCAATTTTTCAGGATCCTGTTCATAACAATGGCCCGACCAGATGTCTGTTTTTATGTGAAGATACCCGCTAACATCATTTATGGGACGTGAGGGATCTATTCTTTTAGTTATATCATAAACATCGGCTACTAAGCGGTCGTGTTGTTTTCTTAACTCAGGTTTATAACGAATGGATTCGTCCAATGTAAATATCGATTCGTTGAAAGGAGTCCAGATAATAATTGATGGGTGGTTTCTGTCGCGCCCAACTATTTCAGTCCATTCGCTTATAAAGTTACGCGCTGCCACCGGATTATTGGCATCCATTCCCCAGCTTGATGATTCGCCCCAGGTGATATATCCTAGTTTGTCGGCCCAGTAATGAAAGCGCTCTTCAAACACCTTTTGATGAAGACGGGCCCCGTTAAATCCTGCAGCCATTGATAATTCAATGTCTTTTTTGAGAGCTTCATCGCTGGGAGCAGTCCATATTCCATCGGGGTAAAATCCCTGATCGAGCACAAGCCGTTGATAGAAAGCCTGGTTATTCAGAAATACTCTGTTTCCTTCAATATGAACCTTACGCATCCCTGAATAGGATTTAACATGATCAATCACTTTACCAAAATTATCAAGGACTTCTAAGTGAATTTCATAAAGGAAGGGATTTTCTGGCGCCCATAGTTTTACTTCATCAAGATAGATGCTGCAAATTTTCCCATCCCTGGGGTCAAAAAGTTTGGATTTTAATGGAAGTCCGTTTTCATAAAGTGAAATCCGGAATGAATGCTCACCGCTAATTCTGTAAAATCGAGGGATAAAGTCAAATTTCTTATCATCGAGGTCTGGAATAATCTGGCAACTTATCAAACCGTTTTTATGAATTGCCTCCATCCATACGGTCTGCCATATACCTGTAGTTCTAGTGTAGCGTGTTCTTTTTGGCTGAAACTCCCTGCTTTGCTTTCCAAGTGGCTGTTCTCCGGATCGGGTATTGTCTTCGGCATGAACAACTAGCTCATGCGACTTTCCCGGAGTTACAAACGCAGAAATGTCAAAGCTAAATGAAGAAGTACCTCCATAGTGTCTTCCTGCAATATTCCCATCAATAAAAACTTCACAGATATAATCTACAGCACCGAAATTCAGAATAATACTTTTCCCTTCCCAGTCAATGGGAATTTGTATTGATCGATGGTACCAGATATGATTAATAAAATCGGTAAACTGAACTCCGGAGAGTTTACTTTCCGGGCAAAAAGGCACAAGGATGGTATTCGCAAAACCATTGCTGTTGGGAAAATCTTGTTCCACTCCAGAATTTCCAAAATCGAATGAATAGCTCCATTCTCCATTCAGATTTAACCATTCCGTCCTTTCAAATTGCGGTCTGGGGTATTCAGGTCTGGGAATTTCCTGGCCAAAAGCACCGATCTGGATCAAAAGAGAAAACAATATAATAAAGGCGCTGTTTTTATTCATGATTTTTAAAAATGTGCCTCAATTATTAGGTACAAACACTTATAATTGAGTTGTAGTTATTAAATCTTTTTACTGTTGTCTGGTAAAACTTATAAACCCGGAAAAGATTGCCGCGCTGCGCTCAATGACGCTGAATGTCAATTGACTATGGCTTGGGAGGGGGTCGGGTTCCGGCTTCGCCGG
>JAIOZM010000031.1 GCA_021740585.1 Bacteroidales bacterium | reverse complement strand
ATTTATTTTCTATCCCTATACATTTACAAACCAGTTTATTAACACAGCTTACATTATCATTCAGCATGATAATCAGGTTACGCTTTATCCTTTAATGTAAAAAATTGCAAAAAATCAGCGTGAAGGTTCAAGGTTTTTAAGAAAAATGACTGTTTTTAACCTGAGGTCAGGTTTTTAAGCTCCGGCATATGTTCAGTAAGATTAAAAAATGCACGTAAAGAAAAATATCTATCCCAGCAGGAACTTGCTGAGCTATCTAATGTGCATTACAGTAATATTGGAAGGACTAAATTCGAGAATTTATCATGCATATGCCACCTTCACAAAGCCGGATCATACATCCTCGCCCCGTAATCATACCAATCCAAATTCTGAAAAAAACTTTTCTTCAAAGAACAATCCTCATACTAAAGATATTAATTATTCCTGATTTTTACTCCCTGGAATTAATTCTTTGGTTGTATTCATTTCAAGCAATTACTTCTTGTAGAATAGAAGATTTAGATGATCAATTTTCTTAAAATCATCATCTGCTGTTATCAAAGGGAGATCAAGATAAAGTGAGGTTGCAGCAATAATACAATCAGGAAGTTTTATTTTGAATTTCCGTCTAAGATTGGTTGTTGTGGCTTTTATTTCTGAATTAATGTCAATGATTACACATTCCGATAACAAACGCTCTATAATGCTAATATCTTTTTTAGTGAGACCGGGGAAAGATAATAATTCAAGCTGTGTAATAAAGGAAATGTAAAACTGTTTATTATTCAACAATTCAGAAACTGTTTCATCTCCCTCCAGCAGATAAAGGATAATATTGGTGTCCAAAAAGAGTTTATTCCCACTCATCCCTTAAAGCCTTTTGAATTTTAAGAGGGTCATCTTTTAGCTTTAACAAACCTGAGAATCTATATGCATCAATTCCTTTACCTATATTACTGTTTAATTTTTTCAGTAACTTACTGATGCTCTCCTTGCGGGAACCATATTTTAGTGTTGTAACCATTTTCTATGTACAAAAGTATGAAATTATTAGGCAGAATAAAAATCAATCTTTACTAACCGTGAGAGATATATCTTGAAAAAGACAATTAGCTTTCTGGCATAAGGGATATGCAAAATGCTTAATGCAGGATCGTAGAATCGGGCCCCATAATCATACCAATCACTTTTTGGCAATTTTCATTTCAATGAACTCTTCTGACATTAAAAATAAAGCTTATTATTTATTGTTAGCTTGTCAAGACATTTGAAGTTTGCATTAGTCCTTCAGAACTATTTTAATCTCCTCTTCCATAACCTGGGACTTCTTTTCATATGCAGTACTGCAAGTACAAGTACTTTACTTTTGGATTCTATTCTATAATAAATTAAGTAAGGAAATCTCTTGGTGATAGCCTTCCTTATACCTTTGTATTTATCTTCATAATGGTAAGGATTTTGTGCAATAAAGTGTTTTACGCTTTCTAGTGCTATAAACAATTCATCACCCAAACCTTCCTGCCTTTCCTCATACCAAGCTATTGCCTCCAGAATATCCAGCTGGGCTTCTTTTCTAAAGACTACTTCATAGTTCATAGAATCTTCTTAACGCTTTTTTTAACTTCATTCCAGCTAACTACCTCATTAGGATTGTTCTTATGAGCTTCAAGGCGTTCATTTAATACTTTTTTATGTTCTTCACTAATTTCAGTTACTTCAGTATCAGTAGCAATGCTGTCCCATATGGTTTGAACAAGGTGTATTCGTTCATTTACACTAAGTTTTAATATGTTTTTAATTTCTGTCATTGTTCAACCTCCTTTTATTTCTACAAATTTAAGTATTTCTTCAATATAAATATAACCACACTTTGAAAAATAAAAGCTCGATTTTCTCTAAAAATTATTAATAATAAATAGAGTAAAAAAAACCAGTACAGAAATAAGTGATATCCACCCACCAATTAAAAGAAAAATATAAAACCTGCTCTTGTTTGATTTTTTTTCTTCCTTGTAGAATTTTAAAAATCTAATTAATGGAGGGAAATCTACAAAATAATTGAGCCCCTCACCTCGTTTATTAAGTTCATACTTCATGGTAGCCCATATAATATTTCCTAGCAATCCAGTTTCAAAAAATAATATTAAATAAATTCTATTCATATCTTATCTTCGTATTCTACCACACCAGTTTATATTTGTCATTGAAGGTGAAGGCCTTATTATTGTTTTTGTTTTTGCTGTACTAACTCCAATACCAAAACCACCTCCAGTTTTGGCAATAGCATATGCTTTAGCAAAATCATCTTCAGGATAATTGGCCTTGCCATCCCCACTACCGCTAAAACTAACAAACCCAGCATTTACAGTAAATGTATATGTAGTTCCTTCAATTTCATCACCAGTAAAAATAGTTCCATCTGTGCTTTTAATTACAAAAACGTTATTGCTAACTGATAATTCCCCTCCCATAGCTCTACCGTAACTGATAAAATCATAAGATTTACCAGTCTCGTCAACAAACGATCCAATTTCAATAGTATATCCCGCAGAACCAATAGCAGCTGTAATATCTATTGACATCCCAGCAGCTGTATTTGTTTTCTTGTCATTTTCTGAATTTTCACTTTCCTTCTCTGGGGGTGGATTTTGAGTGTTTTCTCCTGCGATAGTTGTAGTTTTATTCGGATCCCAGGCAGATTTTTCTTCCATATACCGAGTCCACCAATCGTTCTCTTCTTCAGGTGAATCAAATTCAGGAAAATCAAAATTATGATCTTCATCATTAAATTCATCAGCCCCCATACCTAATACATCTGTATATCTTATTGGGTTATTTAGAGCATAGTGGTATGGTGATAATGAATTGTACAATTCAGCTATTGGATCTATCACATGCCACCTGCCGATTGCCGGATCATACATCCTCGCACCGTAATCATACTCAATCAAAGAACTACTTCTAAATTAGTAAATATGATTTAAAAGGCATTATTTCTTTGTATAATTTTCATATAATAATTGTAAAATAGTAACCAAATAGTTACTTTTGTATTCAGCGATGAGAATACTTGAACCTTATAAAAACTATTTCTGGGAATTTTATAATTCCCTGCACCTGAAGGTAAAGGATAAGGTTGATTATGTTTTACAGATTGTTATTTCACAGGAAAGAATTCCAGCTAAGTTTTTCAAGCATCTTGAGGATGGGATTTATGAAATAAGAATTGAATTTAAAAGCGATATTTATCGGATTTTTGCGTTTTTCGATGATAATAAATTGGTAATCTTACTACATGGATTTCAAAAGAAGACCCAGAAAACACCGAGAAAGGAAATAGTTCAGGCTAAAAAACTAAGAAGAGATTATTATGAAGACAAAAAATAATATAAGTGGTTCTATGAACCCAAAGACCATTAATGAGCACTTCGATCTAAAATATGGGAAAGCAGGGAGCAGGAGTCGTGTGCAATTTGAACAAAAATCCGAAGCTTTTATGGTGGCCGAACTTGTTAAGGAATCAAGGAAAAAAGCTCATCTGACACAAGAACAATTGGCGCAGAAGTTAAATGTTAACAGAGCTTATATTTCTAAGATTGAGAGAGCTTCCAGTGATGTCCGCATTTCAACACTAAGAAGGATTATCGAAACCGGTTTAGGGGGGAAATTGAATATTAATGTTGAATTGTAATGCTATAATTTCGACTTAGAATCCTTATTGGATAGCCTCCCAGCTTTCATTAAAAAAGGAAATAAGTTTTGTAAATTAATTATTCATAAGCAGGGAAGCGAATGGGAGATAAAATATACCAACGCTACCGATGATCTACATGACCATGATAAAGACCTGACCAAATTAACTAGTGTTATTTTAAAAAAGCTTGAAGACCTAAGGGATTCTGAAAAGTATAAAATTAACCTTGAGTAAAACCAAAGACGAAAAGCTGAGAGATTACAGATCCAATCAAGGCAATTAGCTATTAAGGCTGAAGACTTATATGAAAATATTGTAACCTACTGTATAATAATGCTTTTTGGAATAGTTGTTGCCTGCCTGCCGGAATAGGCGGGCAATATTGCAACCATTTTTTACAATTTTACTTTAGGAATAGCTGGGGGAGATTATTGACAATTAAAATCAATTTGGAAAGAATGGTCAACATTATTTCGTATAATTCTTACAATCAATGTACCTTCTTTTTTAATAGCAGAATCTCCTATATGTGTATATTCATACATTCCACTAATATCTTTATACTTTCTATATCATAATTGAATCATTACTCTTTATTTTAATCGTTTTTTCAGCATGATTTTCATAATCTATATATTTATCTAAGACAATTCCATTAAAACTAATTTTTAAATATTTTTTCGTCGTTTCCATACAGACTTCATCCTTCGTAATTTCAACATATATAAAAAAAAATGCTAGAATAAATATTACAAATATAAAGGAAACCCTATTCCATTTATTTACGAATAATTTGAATTTTTTATTTAACCTCATTTTTCTAAGGATTTAAATGCACCTATTATTAATGCAATATTAGTAGTTGTAAATTGACCTGAGCTACCAAAAAATAAAGGTACAGTATAAGTATCATAAAATGCCCCTCCAAGTTGTAAGGTATATGGACCTGATAAACTAAAAGTACCTGCAGCATATTTTGAAGGTGTCACAAATTTTGGATCTTCTTGAAATGAAAATGCTGCTCCATACTTTCCAGTACCAATATCAAAAGATTTTCCTAAACCCATTATATCTGCGGAAAGAAGAGCTTCTCCTCTTAAGTTTCTATAATATGTTTTATCGACTGAATATCCATTTAACATTACTCCAGTTCCTCTTTTAGCAGTAAAAAATAATGTAGCATCCTTGCTTCCAATAAAAAGCCCCATAGTACCACCAAAACCCATTCCTTTTTTTGGATATGCAACATCTGAACTTAAAGACAGGGAAATTCCATCCTTCCATCCCCCACTCGAAGAGTTATTATCATCCTCTTCTCATTCGCTTTTTGGAGGTTCCTCCGAATCAGATATTTTACATTCTTCTTCTACTTGTGCAGATGTAGGATCAAGAGTGACATTTCCTCCCCAAGTACCGGCATTACTTCCTCGTCTAGCATAATTACCCTCTCCATAATGTTCGTTCATTGTAGATTCATATGACATCCCATTAGGATCAATGAATTTTATGGGATTGGCACAATAAGCATAATTGGAAAGTGAATAATACTTTTCAGAAAGCTTGTCAATACAGTGCCAACGTCCTAAAGCAGCATCATAAAACCTCGCCCCGTAATCATACCAATTGGTTCCCAAAGTTTTTTTTCTTTTTATGAATACTTGTATTATACTTAAATAACACTTTTAAAATTCATTTTGTCGCTTATGCCGCGACAGGCAAATACTTTTTTCTTGAAAAAAAAGTATTCAAAAATTCAAGACAAAACGAACCCTCGGCCGGGCGTTTTGTCAGGCCCTCGCACTCTCCTCAAGATGATTGTTTTGATTTGATGGAATTCTTGTTTCAAGTTTGCTTTTTTGCAGCTTTACCGGGTTATAAAATTTTACACCTTAATCATACCAATTTACGCCCTGTTTTTGACGTTTTCTTGAGTTCCATACGCACCCCAAAACAGGTTCATTAAAGTCGATATGTGCAAGTTTCAAGCATCCCATAAACATAAAAGTAGCATTTTTTTCTTTTAATTGAGAGTGTTTATTCCGATAATTATCGGAAGAAGATTTTTTCAGTTAATTCAATTAAAAGAAAAAAAATCAGTTTGTGTCCGGTAAGGTGCAAGCTGTAGTTCTCTGTAGTCCCCCCTCCCTGCTACTCCCTTTCAGCTTTAACATAATAGCTTCTTATAGGAGCCTCCACCGGGTTATGGATGGATTCAGTTAAAAGAAAAAAAGCTTGTTTTTAAAGGAGTGCCGGATTGCAGGAGCGGGTTCCTATAATACCGCATTATGTTATAATAGCTTTGGGTACCAGATTTTTTGGCGTGCCTTTTTGCCATGAGCGGGACGGATGGAACTGCAAATAGCATGACAAAAAATATGTTGCAGAAGGGCGGGCATTGGGTAGGCCGTGGGTTATTTGTCTCCGTAATGCCCCCAAAGGCTTAAAACATGAACAGTAATAATATCTTCTTCAATGGAGTAAACAAGTCGGTGCTTGTGATTTATTCTACGTGAAAACTTACCAGAAAGGCCATATTTCATAAGTTCTACCCGCCCGGTTCCTTCTGCTGGGTTTTCTTTGATTTCATTAAGAAGTTTAGCGATCTTTTTTAGCGCAGCTTTATCACCTGCTTTTTTGTGCTTCTCAATATCTGCTAAGGCTATTTTGGTAAATTCTAAAACATAGCTCATAATCCAAGCAAATCATTTATTTCTTCAGTACTTGTAATTCTTTTTACTTCTCCGTTTTTTGCTTGTTCTGCACTGAGCTTTATCTTCTTTACCATTTCAGTACTAAAATAAACATCATCCTCATTTACGGGAGTTAAAGCATAAGATTTATCTTTCCCTCTTTGAACAATAATTTGCTCTCCTTTATCTGCTTTTTCAAAGTATACCCTTTGATTTTGTCTAAACTCCCTACTACTTATTACTAACATATCTATAATTTTTTAATGTGTACCAACATGGTACAAATATACTTAATTTTACGTTAATTTCAATTATTCCGTTTATTTAAGTGGATGATACTTCTCCAACTGCCCCTGCAACTTATCCAAATTATTCAACTGATACCTCTCCGTAGATCTTACATACTTATGCCCGGCCATATACTGAACCTGCCTCAGATTATAGTTTTTTAGCCACCAGGTGATCAAACTCACCCGGATTTGCTTCGGACTTTGGATCTCCGGGTTTGTTTTTTGTACCCCCTTAAACATCTGTAAAAGACTATTTTTCAGGATTTCTAAATAATCGCCTGATAAAATTAGGTTTAAGTTATACATTTTTTAGTGTGTAAGTAAATTAAGCTACCTTTTTCTTGTTCCCGGATATATATTAAACAAGAAAACATAATGGGATCCTACAATTCGTATCACACAACACTCAAACAGCTTGCAAAGAAAGACCGTTTACCGGGGGCTTATAAGAATGAGCTTGACAGAACTACCCTTTGGAGATGGAAGCAGGAACCCCTTAAAAAATATATTGGGAACGAGTTAAGCAATATTGAAGTATTGGAGGAATTTATTAATAAAAGTGAAGCTCAAAAGCTTATGAAATCATATCTTAAAGTAACTTATACTTTAATTAATATGCTGAATATTGGGAGGCAATTTCATTATATTCTAAAACAAAACCGATCAATATTTATTAAAACTATTCTTAAGTATAAAAAGGATATCGATATAAAGCTAGTTTTGAGATTATGCAAAATTCCCCTGTCCGTCTTTTATTCCTGGAAAAATCGTGTATTAATGAAATGTGATGCTTCTCCATTAATGATTTGCAAAAAAACCTATCCCAATCAATTAACATCTTTAGAAGTATCAACCATGAAAAATTTACTCCTGAATGAAAGGTTCAAATTTTGGCCGATATGCTCAATTGCCTATTATGCTTTAAGAGAGAAATTGTTATCAGTTTCATTAGCCACATGGTATCTGTACCATAAGAAACTAGGAATAGCTAGACCCCTTATCCCAAAGAAGAAAAAACATAGTATTGGAATTAGAGCAAGTCTGCCAAACCAGGTATGGCATGCCGATATTACAATTGTTAAAACCCAGGACAACATTAAACACTATGTTTATCTGTTAATGGACAACTTCTCTAAATATATTCTAAATTTTAGGGTTGAAGCTTTTGTTTCCGGAAAAGTCAGAATGGAAACCATCAGAGAAACCTATAATAAACATATCATGAACTCACAGGAAGTTAGCCTAATTGTTGATGGCGGGTCGGAAAATAATAATTCTGAAATTAATGAATTGACAAATAACAATACGATTAGGTTAAACAAAATCATTGCTCTCAAAGACATTCCCTTTTCAAATTCGCTTATCGAAGCACAGAATAAGTTGCTAAAATACAGGTATTTATTCAGGCAGGAATATAGCAATATTGAGTAATTAAGAAAATTGCTAGAATGGAATATTAATGATTATAATAATACTCGCCCCCATATTTCATTAGAAGGATTGACACCTCTGGAGGCATACTCAGGAAATACGGGCTTAGATCTTGAATGGAAGGAGCAAATTATAAATGCAAAACGAAACCGATTGATTGTAAACAATAAAGAATTATGTCAAATATGCAGATAAGAAAAATGACCAAAGAAGAAAGCTGAGAGATTACAGAACTATGTAGGACAATTAGCTTTTAAGGCTGAAGACTTATATGAAAATACTGTAACCTACTGTATAATAATGCTTTTTGGAATAGTTGTTGCCTGCCTGCCGGAACAGGCGGGCAATATTGCAACCATTTTTTCCAAGTTTACTTTAGGAATAGCTTGGATAATGTGCATAGGCAGTTGGCGGGGTGAACCAGAAAAACATAGTTTGCTTGATTAAAACTTTATTTTACTTTCACAAGTTGATTAAATTTATCTCTTTTTATCCTATTTACATCGTCAGGATATTCAGGTAAATATTCAACTAAATATTTATCTCCGATTTCCATGGATCCAAAGCCTGGAGAGTATTTAATAAAACCATTGTATTCTTCATGCTCCACTTTAAATGTATATTCAAAATACAATTTCCTTTTTGCTCCGATGAAATCACGAACAATAAATGCTGTATCTGACATACTTTCTGTATCAAGCCGGTTATATAGTTTGCTTTGATTTTTTGAATGAAAGAAAACATATATAAAAAGAGGTAACCCTATTATTATAACCAAAAGATAAAAACGTTCTTTCTTATTCATATTATAGTATAATAGGTTGTTCGATCCTTAAATTATCTAAGGGGGGTGTATAGATTAATCCTGGATCAATAGAAATCTTTATTGAACCATTTTGAGGCATTGCACCAGAACTAATTGTTGACTTTATTGTTTCATTAACCGCTCCACTAGTTACATTTGTTGCTGCATTAACCCCTTGTTCAAAACCACTACTATTTACAATATTTTCTGTGGTACGGACAGTATGTTTTGAAGATGCATCCAGAGGAGCATAATTTGAAGGTTTTAAATCACCAGAAACCGCATTTTTACTCCCATTTACGATCCCATCTGACATTTTTCCATCTATAAAACCAAACGCTGCATCCAAAGTAACATCTGTGAAAGGTTTTGGGTCAGCACCTCCAATCCCAAATGCCGTCTGCTGACTAGTGCTGGACACATCAACTGTAGCATCTAAGGCTATTGAGGTTAGCCTAATCCCATTTTTAACTGATGTACTTATACCAGGAGCGGAAACACCACTAATAACCCCAGATGCAAACATGCTTGTATAATCCAAATTATTCATTGCATCATTATGTGTCATTCCTTGAGCTCGGTTTATTCCATATTGTACTCCACCATCTATTGCTGCTCCAGCAATAGCTTTACCAAGTATGATCGCTCCAATAATTACAGGAACAATTCGACCATCCGGATCAGTATGAAGAATAGGGTTGTTTAAGCAGTATTGATATGGTGTAAATGGTTCTTGTAGAAGCTCCATCAGCGGGTCAGGTGTATGCCACCTTCCGATAGCGGGATCGTAAAATCTAAATCCGTAATCATACCAATCCAATCCTACTCCTTCAATTTCATCATCCTGAAACTCTTTGCCGTTGTAAAGATATTTGTTGTTGCCACCTTGCGAATAATGTTGCATTCCAAAGGGATAGTAATCTGCTGTCTGTAGCACTTCATTTGAAAGGTCATCCAGGATGCCATTTCCATTCATGTCAGCAATAGTTGCTCTGGTATTTCCGAGGTGATCCTTTAGGAAATAATGATACTTGGGAGTGGATGGGGTCTCAATCATGCCTTCTGGCGTTAGTGCATAATCCAGGTCCATACTTCCTTTGGCTCCATCATAAATAAAACTTCCGTTATATGTTGTAGTTTTTGTCACTTGTTCTTCGTCTTCTCCTTCTTCTTCTATAGTTAGTTTCTGCCATTTTCTTCCTGAAGCATCATAAATGAATATTAATCCATCATTTCCTAATGATTCAGAAGCAATCCTTTCAGGTAAATTTAAATAATTATATTCAATTTGCAATTCCTTATTTAAATCTAATGTCATATTTCCATTGTCATCATAGGAATATTCTAATTCCCCCTCAGAATCTTTAAAGCCGTCTGGGGTTCCTATGTCCTCTACAGAAGTCAATTTATTACCTCCTCCGGCATAATAATATGTCAAATTATCTATCAGAGTACCTGCTGAATTTATACGTTTTAAGCTCACTCCCCTTCTAAAGCAAAATATCTATTTCCATTTTAAACTTTATTTTAAATTGTATATTTGAAAGCTAAACTCTACCTGATGTATTTTTGATGTATTATATTTGATATTTGTAGTATTTAAAGTTGATTTGTTTATTAGGTATTACAGAATTTGTAACGGATATTGTACTTTTAATAACCCTGAAAATAAAAGTCATGCAAATCATTAAAATCTTTTCGCTTTTTACCATCGCAATTCTAAGCCTTCCCGCTTGTAATTTTCAAAATTCTAACCGCTCTTCGGAACATAATAATTCCGAAAGGGATAGCGATTATAGCCTGGTATGGTCTGATGAATTTGATTATTCCGGCTTGCCCGACAGCTCAAAATGGATTTACGACACCGAAGGAAACAGCGCGGGCTGGGGCAACGATGAAGCCCAGTTTTATACCACCTCACGTGCGGAAAATGCTAAAGTTGAAAATGGAAACCTGGTAATTACCGCCATCAAAGAAAATTTTGAGGGAAAGGAATATACTTCGGCCCGATTGGTCTCAGCGGCAGACTGGCAATACGGAAAAGTTGAGGTAAGTGCAAAAGTCCCTGCAGGAAGAGGCACCTGGTCTGCCGTATGGATGATGCCGGGAAACTGGTCGTTTAACGACGGGAACTGGCCAGATGTGGGAGAAATCGATATTTTGGAACATGTGGGATATAACACAGGAACCGTGCATGCTTCTGCTCATTCCCGCGATTACCAATGGCAGGCCGGCACACAGAAAACCGGCACCATTTATATCCCTGATGTTACTTCCTCTTTTCATTCCTATATTCTTGAATGGACACCGGAAGTGATGAAAGCTTTTGTTGACGACAGTCTCTATTTTGAATACCAAAACGAAGGCCTGGGTGAGTCCAAATGGCCCTACGACAAAGCTTTTTACCTTATTTTAAATCTGGCCGTAGGTGGTGCCTGGGGAGCCATGGAGGGAATTGATGAAGCAGCATTTCCGCAGACCATGCTTATCGATTACGTTAGAATTTATCAAAAAAATTAAAGTCTTTCTTGTTTAATATTCCATTATCATGAAAAATATTTATCTGGGTGATGCCAAACTAAACACTCAAAAAAAAGTCGTAGAAGGCGGATTTGTTGAAATAGAAAACGAGAAGTTTTATAAAATCAGCAATTTCGGCGAAATGCCCGATTTCTTTATGACCATTGTCAGCGACTCCGACCATTGGATGTATCTGTCGAGCAACGGATCCCTGTCGGCAGGTCGCAAGAATCGCGATAATGCCCTCTTCCCCTATTACACCGATGACAAAATTCATGATTATAAAAATAAAACGGGAAGCAAAACCTTTTGTCTGGTTGAAAAAAAAGGGAAATCTTATTTATGGGAGCCCTTTACCGATGAGTCGGCTAAGGTTTATCGGATCAACCGGAATCTCTATAAAAGTATTTACGGCAATAAAATAATTTTTGAAGAAGTTAATCTCAACCTGGAAGTTGCTTTTCAATACGGTTGGTACAACAGCGAAAAGTTTGGGTGGATAAAGAAATCTGTTGTCAGAAACCTGGCACAGGAAAGTGTTAGTATTGAACTCCTCGACGGAATACAAAACATACTGCCTTCAGGTGTCGATTATGCTTTTCAGAGCGAATACAGCAATCTTCTCGATGCCTATAAAAAGAATGAATTGCTGCCCGAAAGTAAACTGGGATTATTTATGCTTAGCTCTATTCCGGTTGACAAGGCCGAGCCTAGTGAAGCTTTAAAGACAAACACGGTCTGGTCTCTGGGAATGGATCCAAAAGCGAAAATCCTTATCTCTAATAATCAGGTTGAAAACTTCAGAAAGGGCTTAAGTCTGGATACCGAAATCGACGTTCGGGCTGCCAGAGGTTCCTATTATATAAACACAGCTTTAACTCTGGAGAAAGATGAAAAGAAGGATTGGTATTTGCTGGCTGAAATAAATCAGGATTCCGTAGCTGTGGCTAATCTGAATTTATTCATAAAAACAGAAAAGAACATTGAAAAGCAATTGGTAGAAGACATCTCTAAAGGCACGGCTAATCTGGTTAAAAAAGTTGCCAATGCCGATGGATTGCAGCTGGGTAATGAAGAATTAGGCTATGCCCGTCACTTTTCCAATACGCTTTTCAATATTATGCGTGGGGGAATCTATACAAATAATTATACCATTGATCTATCCGACTTTAAATTGTTTCTTGAGCATAGCAATAAAGAGGTTTTTGATAAATTCAGGGAAAATCTAAACCGGCTTCCCCAGCAAATTAACTATTCAGAATTAATCCTTCAGGCTAAAAAACTGGAAAGTCGGGAGCTGGAAAGGATAAGCCATGAATACCTTCCGCTTACTTTTAGCCGCCGTCATGGCGATCCCAGTCGCCCTTGGAATCAGTTTTCCATTGACATAAAAAACAAAAACGGAAGCGACAAACTCAATTATCAGGGAAACTGGCGCGATATCTTTCAAAACTGGGAAGCACTGAATCTTTCCTTCCCCGATTATGTGGAAGGAATTATCAGCAAATTCTTAAACGCCACAACAGCCGATGGCTATAATCCGTACAGAATAAGTCGGGATGGAATTGACTGGGAAGCACCCGATCCTCACGATCCATGGGCATATATTGGCTATTGGGGCGACCATCAGATCATCTATCTTCAGAAAATTCTGGAGCAATCCGATAACTTTCATCCGGGAAAACTGGATGAATGGTTAAGCCGGGAAGTTTTCGTTTTTGCCAACGTTCCTTATCGCATTAAAGCTTTTGAGGAGATCGTTAAAAATCCTAAAGACACCATTGAATTTGATCATGCTTTAAACAAAGAAATCAGTCTTTTAACTTCTAAAACAGGATCCGACGGTCGCCTGCTCAGAAATAAGGAGGGCGGGATTTATACTTCAAATCTTACAGAAAAAATTCTGATTACTCTGCTGGCAAAACTAAGCAACTTTATTCCCGAAGCCGGCATTTGGCTTACCACACAGCGGCCTGAGTGGAATGATGCAAACAACGCTTTGGTGGGTAACGGGGTTTCGATGGTTACCCTGTATTACCTGCGAAGATTTTTGAAATTCTGGGAGGAAAAATTCAGTTCAACTTCAGCAGGTGAAATTTATATTTCTGAGGAAGTCAAACTTCAGTTTGATAAAACCTTTTCACTGTTTGCAGAAAATACCGGGGTTCTCGAAAAAGGATTTTCCGATGAAGACCGTTACAGATTTACCCATACTCTGGGAACCGCCGGAAGCGAATACCGAAGCTCCATTTATAAGAATTCATTTTCAGGGAAAAAATCATTGATTACTCCAAAGAGCCTGCAGGAATTCATGCAGCTCGCCTTAAAATACATTGATCAGTCCATTAAGAAAAACAAGAGAAAAGACGGACTTTTTCATGCCTACAATCTCATATCCATAAAAGGGAGGAGTATGAACATAAGGTATTTATACGAGATGCTGGAGGGTCAGGTAGCGGTGTTGAACTCGGGATATTTATCGCCAAAAGAAAGTCTCGCTGTTCTAAACAGCCTGAAATTAAGCTCAATGTTCAGAGAGGATCAATACAGTTATATACTTTATCCCGACCGACAACTGCCGCGTTTTGTTGAGAAAAATAACATTCCCGGCGATGCAGTAAAAGACTCTCAGCTCCTGCAAAAGCTTTTGTCCGATAATGATTCTTCCATTCTGAACAAAGACCTCACCGGTAAGTTTCATTTCAATGGCGATTTCAGAAATTCTGCCCTTCTGGAGTCTGCACTGGAAAGACTTTCCAAAAAAGAATATGGGAAACTGGTGGAGAAAGAAAAAGAACAAATTCTTAATCTGTTTGAAAAAATATTCGATCATCAGTCCTTTACCGGGAGATCGGGAACTTTTTATGGTTATGAAGGACTGGGCAGTATTTACTGGCACATGGTTTCAAAACTATTGCTTGCGGCCCAGGAAGCTTATTTTCAGGGTATAAAAGAAAATGTGGATTCTGAAACCTTTGGTAAAATAAAACAACACTACTACGAGATAAAAGCCGGAATCGGTTTGTATAAATCCCCGGAATTATACGGAGCCTTCCCTACCGATGCCTATTCTCACACTCCGGGGCATGCCGGCGTAAAACAACCCGGACTTACAGGTCAGGTAAAAGAGGATGTTTTGTCAAGGTTTGGTGAACTGGGTATTATTATTGAAAATGGAGAAATCACATTCTCTCCTTCACTGCTTAATAATAATGAGAAATTAAAGCTTAGTGAGACCTTTAACTATTATGATCTGAAAGGAAATAAAGAAAGCATTTCACTGAAGGAACAGCAACTCGGCTTTACCTTTTGCCAGATTCCGGTAATTTTCACTTTTGGTAAGGATGAGAAAATAAGCCTTGTTTTTGATGACGGAACAAGAAAAGAATTCAGAGGAAATATAATTCCAAAAGAAATAAGTTCGAAAATATTTACCCGAAGCGGTGAGGTAAAAAGAATTGATTACTTTTCTCCCAATTAATAAATGAAAGCCGTTTGTGAATATGATTATTGTTAAAAAGGGAATAAAATGCCACTGATTAACAGATTTAAAAATTTATAAAACCATTTTATCATTTGTTGGAGTTGATTTACAATGTCCTGCAGAACTAAAAACACCTAACCCTAATTATATGGCACATTTTAAAACAGCTCTGGAAGACATCGTCCCTTTGGGTCAAAAACTTGCATTTGGATCAGGACATTTAGCAAACCAATTATTCCCTGCCGCATTGGGTGTTTTTATGGTTGTGCTGGTAATGTCTTTGGGAATGGATCCAATTCTTGCCGGATTACTGGGGGCGCTGCCAAGACTTTTAGATGCTTTAACCGACCCGATTATGGGTTTTATTTCAGATAATACAAAGTCTAAGTATGGTCGAAGAAAGCCTTATATTTTGGTGGGAAGCATAATTACCGGTCTTGCCTTTATGGTGATGTGGCAATTGAATCCTGAAAATTCTCAAACCTATAATTTTTTCTATTTCTTAATTGTTTCTTTTCTGTTTTATATCGGTTACACCATTTTTGCCACACCTCTTATTGGTTTGGGCTACGAGATGACGCCTGATTACAACGAAAGAACCCGTTTGATGGCTGTTTCGCAATTTATGGGACAAACCGCATGGATGATTGCTCCCTGGTTTTGGGTTATCATTTACAATCCGGCTATTTATGATTCCGCTCCCGAAGGAGCCAGAAATCTGGCAATATGGGTGGGTGCATTATGTATGGTTTTAGGCATTCTTCCGGCACTTTTTAATAAGGAAATGATTGTTCCCGATAAGTCTAAAATGAAAAATCTAACAATGAAAGATATGGCTGTCAATATTAAGGAATTTATTATTGGCATAAAGCTGACTTTAAAAAACAAGCCGTTTATGAAGCTCTGTGGGGCTACTTTCTTTATTTTTAACGGATTTCAAACCATTGCGCAGTTTGCCTTTTTTATTGTTGTCTATTATTTGTTTAACGGCGATAAAGTGGCCGCCGGTAACTGGCCTGCCTGGTTTGGAACCATAAGCTCCGTGGCTACCGCTTTTCTTGTAATACCGGTGGTTACTAAAATATCGGAAAAAGTGGGGAAAAAGAATGCCTTTATTATTGCCACCCTACTCTCAGTAATAGGATATACTTTGAAATGGTGGGGCTTTAATCCGGCCAATCCCTGGCTGATGTTTATGCCCATACCTTTTCTTTCCTTTGGTATTGGCGGATTGTTTACCCTTATGATGTCGATGACAGCAGATGTTTGCGATTTGGATGAACTAAATAACGGCGAACGTCGGGAAGGTATGTTCGGAGCTGTTTACTGGTGGATGGTTAAGCTAGGAACAGCTGTGGCCATGCTGACCAGTGGAATTGTTTTGCATTATATTGGTTTTGATGAATCCATTCAGGCACAATCGGCTGAAACCATTACAAATCTGAGACTTGCAGATATTATTATTCCTATTGTAGCTGCATTTATCGCTATCAGGCTCATCTGGAAATACGATATCACAGAAACCAAAGCACATGAAATCAGGGAAGCATTGGTTCTTCGCAGAGGGAAAGCAAAACGACAGGGTGAGGAAATAATTGAAAATCAATAATAAAATATGATGAAGCTATTCAAACCCGCAGTAAGTTTAATTCTGACAGCTATTTTAATGTCATGCAATTTAATGCAAAATAAACTGGATGTTAAGGTTTATGAAACTTCCGCTGAAGTAATGATAAACTCACAAGCCATTCAAACTATAATTGTCAGGCCCTGAATTTCTATGATCAGACCCTAAACAAAAAATTATGAAAACACTTTATTTGATTGTTGGTATTTCCCTTATGAGCATAAGTATTTCATGCACCAACTCAGTAAAAATTTCCGATCGACAAGTATTGGTAAACGGTTCACCCTATATTATTAAAGGTATATGTTATCATCCTGTTCCAAAGGGGAGCGATAAAATTAGTTTTGACAATCTCAGCACCGA
The DNA here is from genome assembly GCA_021740585.1 of Bacteroidales bacterium. Classification (GTDB taxonomy): domain Bacteria; phylum Bacteroidota; class Bacteroidia; order Bacteroidales; genus JAGLSB01. Next base: position 27,396 of record JAIOZM010000031.1, on the reverse strand, counting down.
CCTGTCCTTAATGCAGGAAGCAGGGATTAACACCATTCGGGTTTATTCTCCCATAAACGACCTGGCTGTTTTGGATGAAATAAATGCTGCCGGTATTAAAATTATTATGGGATTCGGATACAATCAGGACGGATATTTTGATATTCTTTCAGGCTCATTTATCGACTATGTAAATTCCTTTAAAGATCATGATGCTATACTTTTCTGGGAATTGGGAAACGAATATAACTTTCATCCCGAGTGGTTTGAAGGCGATATTCAAAAATGGTATACAGCTCTAAATAATGCGGCCGATTTAATTCATAAAAACGATCCTGAACACCCTGTTTCCACGGCTCATGGCGAAATGCCCAAACCGGAAGTGCTCGCCGTTTGCCCTAATATCGATATCTGGGGAATGAATGTGTATCGCTGGGATAATCCGGAAAGCCTTTTTACCGGCTGGAAGGAAATTAGCCCCAAAGCCATGTATTTATCAGAAACCGGAGCCGATAGTTATATGACTATTTCTCAACATGGTTATGAGCAGGGTGAAAATGAAAAGGCTCAGGCTGACGCTACTGACAAAATTCTTGAAGCGGTTTTTAATAATCAGCAAATCTGTGCAGGACTCACACTCTTTTCTTTTGCAGATGAACTGTGGAAAGCAGGGGATAATAATTCTTATAATCAAGGCGGCTGGGCTCCTAATAGCGGCGGTGTACCTTACGACGGGGCTGCCAACGAAGAATACTGGGGAATAACAGATATTGAAGGGAATAAGAAAAAAGTCTTCGATGTGGTAAAGGAAAAATACTTAAGTTTATCTGTATCGAAGCAGTGATTTTAAAATTTCTGATTATTAAAAAAGAATTGCACCTTAATTACTATTCATAGCAGTGACAAGCCAATTACAATATGAAAAAAATGGGGGTGGTCCGCTGATTCTTAAGAATAGCAATCTGGAAATTCATATTGCACATCCTTTGGAATATTACAAAGGATCGAGGTTTGACTGGACCGGTAAAATTATCTCGGTAAAATATAAAAGTATTGAAGTTACCGGTGTGGAGAAAATGAAGGTCCAAGACGAATTCAATTACGGAAAAGGCTTTTATAATGAATTTGGTATTGAAGCTGCTGTTGGTTTTAGTGAAACAAAAATGGGGGATTGGTTTCATAAAATAGGGGTGGGATTATTAAAAAAGCAAGCTGAAGAATACAGTTTCGCTACAAATTATGAAATCCGGCCGGCAGAATTTACGGTAAGTTCTCTCCCAAATAAAATCAAAATCCATTGCAAATCGCAAAGCATAAACGATTATGCCTATGAGTTAATTAAGGAAATTGAATTGCTGGAAAGTAGTTTTGTAATTCATTATTTTTTAAAAAATACCGGTGAAAAAGCCATTATTACCAACGAATACAATCACAATTTTTTAGCTGTTAATAAAGATCTTATTGGAAGTAATTACGTGTTAACCTTCCCCTTTGAAATTAAACCCAAACTTTTCGGAGAGACTGTAAATCCGGAACAAAAAGTGACCATAGGACAAAATAAAATTTCTTTTTCAGGCACTCCGCAGGAGCAATTCTTTTTTAGCAAGCTTTCAGGAAATGAAAAAGTACCGGCCTCGTGGGAACTTATTAATACAAAAAACAAACCCGGAATAAGTGAAACCGGAAATTTCACTACACAGAAAATAAATCTCTGGGGATGGAAACATGTAATTAGTCCGGAATTATTTTTCGAGATAAATATTAAGCCTGGTGAAGAAATCAGGTGGGAAAGAAGATACCGGATTTTTGAAGTAATGCATTAGAAAAAAATATATATTTACATTGTTGTCCGGTAAAATTTATCAAGCTTTTCATTATGAGTGATAACCAAACAAAACTTTCCCTAAAGGAAAAAATAGGCTACAGTCTGGGTGATACTGCTTCTCATTTTGTATGGGATATGGTTGGATTCTGGATTTTAATTTTCTATACCGATACTTATGGTATATCAGCGGCAGCAGCAGGTACTATTATGCTGATTGCGCGGTTTTGGGATATGGCAAGCGATCCGATAATGGGAATTATTTCTGACAGGACTAAAACCAAATGGGGAAAATTCCGCCCTTATATTTTATGGATGGCACTGCCTTATAGTGTGCTGGCAGTTTTAACCTTTACAACGCCTGACTTCGGAAATACAGGAAAAATAATTTATGCCGGAGCTACTTATATATTATTAATGACGGCGTTTACCGCTATAAATTTGCCATATTCATCACTGGGCGCGGTAATGACTTCCGATTCTTATGAAAGAGCAGGCTTAAATTCCTATCGTTTTATTTTTGCCTTTGTCGGTCAGTTTATCGTTTCAGGAACAGCTCTTTCCCTCGCACTTTACTTTGGAAAAGGCGATAATGCCAAGGGCTACCAATACACCCTGATTCTATTCTCTGTAATCAGTTTTATCTTGTTCATGATAACCTTTAAAACGACAAAAGAGAGAGTTCATCCTCCTAAAGCACAAAAGGAATCGCTGAAAGAAGATTTCAGGGCTTTATTTAAAAACAAACCCTGGGTCATTCTGTTTTTTGTCGGGATTATCTCCTTTATCATGTTTGCCATGCAAAACCTTTCCATTGCTTATTATTTCAAATACTATATTGGCAAGGAGGAAAACGTTCAGCTTTTCAATATAATCGGAACGGTGGCGCTTATTGTAGCTATTCCATTCTCAAAGCCCCTGGCTAAAAGATTTGGAAAACGAAATGTATTTCTTGCCAGTTCTCTATTATCCGGCTTTTTCTTTATACTTCTCTATTTGCCCGGGGTAAATGATATATATATGATATATACATTCAATATCCTTGCAAAAATGTCATACGCACCTGCCGTGCCTCTGTTATGGACTATGCTGGCCGATACAGCCGATTATTCGGAATGGAAGAGTGGCAGGCGTTCTACCGGACTTATTTTTTCAGCCGCCACTTTTGCTCAAAAAGCCGGCTGGGGCATTGGAGGAGCACTTGCCGGGTGGTTGCTTGCCATCTTTAAATTCGTACCAAACATGGAACAAACGGAAACTGCCATTACCGGTATTAAATTGATGATTTCTGTCTTCCCCGGAATTCTTTATATGTCGTGTGCCATTCTTTTATATTTCTACACCATCGACCATAAAACCTGCCTTATTATGCAGCAAGATCTGGAAGAAAGGCGTTTAAAAGAAATCGATTAATATAGAAATGAACCCGTATATACAAAATTTCTCTGTGCCCCTTTGTGTATCTTCCGTGGATTTCTGTTTAATTCTTAAAACAACTTTTACACAGAGGGGTACAGAGAAAAATAGTATTAACTTTCAAATTAATAATTACTTTTTATAAAGCCTTTAATTCACAAAAGAATTCTACTTCCCAACCAGTGTAGCTTCTATTTCCTCTAATGATTTTCCCTTGGTTTCAGGAATGAATTTGAGCACAAACAGGAATGTCATAAGTCCAAATGCCGCATAAATATAGAAGGTTAGACTTGAACCTAAAACCTCCAGTTCCATAGGAAAAACAGTAGCAACCGAGAAGCTTACCACGCTGTTCCAGAATCCGACAATTGAAATTGCGAGTCCCCGGAGTTTATTTGGAAATATTTCCGAAAGCAGAGCCCACATAACCGGCCCCAGTGAAATAGCAAAAGAAGCCACATACACGATCAGTCCAATTAAAACCCAGATTGACTCAATGCTTATGCTTTGTTTTAGTATAATCTCCTTGTAAGAATTATAGGATTCCTGTCCGACAATGGCTTTAATCTCAGAGAAAAACTCCACTTCAGAGTTAAAGCTTATATCTTTCAAGCTTTCGAGTTCGGTGGTAAGCAGAGCTAAATCCTCCCCATTATCCATAGCAGTCACTTCGCTTATAATCGTGCTTATGCCTTTTTCATTCAGGGTATAACTGGCATTCATAAAGGAATAGCCCACCAGAAATAAAGATAATGAAATTCCCATAGCCCCAATAAGCAGGAGAGGCCTTCTGCCAAGTCTGTCGATGAGGAACATGGCTACAACCGTCATAGCCACATTGGTAAGGCCAATGGCAATAGCCTGCAAAAATGCTGCATCCTTCCCTCCGCCTGCCATCTCAAATATCATAGGTGCATAATAGAAAATAGCGTTTATTCCGGTTATTTGCTGAAAGAAGGCAATTCCTAAACCGATTATGAGTACAACTTTCATTTTCCGGCTGAAAACATCCGAAAAGCGGGAGCTTTCCTTCTTTTTTCCTGTCTGCAAATTTTCTTTTATTTCCCTGAATTCAATTTTAGCTGCTTCTTCACCCTGTACTTTAGTCAATACTTTCATTGCCTCATCTTCGAATCCTTTTTGCATAAGCCAGCGTGGACTCCGTGGTACGATAAAAAGCGTTATAAAATATACTAGTGCTGGGATAATCCCGATTCCAAGCATCCATCGCCATTTCAGATCAGGATCGGATATTGAGGATTGAATAAAATAATTGGTGAAATAGGCAACGGAAATACCAAGTACAATATTAAGCTGATTAAAAGTTACCAGGGTTCCCCTCATTTTTCTTGGGGCAATTTCTGCAATATACATCGGGGCAATCAGAATAGCCATCCCCACTCCAAATCCGCCAATAATACGTGCACCGATAAATACGATTATGTTCGGAGCAAAGGCTGTTCCTATTGCCGTAATGGTAAATAAAAGCGCGGTTATAAGTAAAATACGTTTACGCCCAAAAATGTCTGCTAATTTACCTGCCACCAGGTTTCCCATCATAGCACCAAGAATAATGGACGCTACTGAAAACCCAATTAGCCATGAACCATTATCCAGCTGAAAAGTGTGCTTATAAAAAGGAGTGGCCCCTGAAATTACAGCACTATCAAAACCTAACAGAAAACCTCCGAGGGCAACTATTAGTGAAATTAATACAACGTATAGGCGGTTTGTTTTCATTTTATTAAAATTGATTTTTCTTTATTTATTCGTTTACTATTTTTTTATAAATTTCCTTTGATAGAAAAACCCGTCTTTACCGGCAAGTTTTAATAAATAAACTCCTGATTTTAACTCTCCGGTATTAATCTGGCATAATGGGGTATCGTAATTAACTGTTTGGACAATTCGTCCTGAAATGTCATGCAATGTAATTTTACCGGCAACAAAGTTATTTTCATCCTTAAACCGCAGGTATAAAGATTCTTCCACCGGATTCGGATAAAGAATTAATTCTGAATCCAAATTCATGCCCTGCGATTCTATGCCGATAGCTGAGGTAAAAGTAAGCATCCCAATATTGAAATTTCCGCTACCGGCTTCCAATCTCATTATGGTATCTTCCGGACTTAAATAAACAAATCTGCTAACTGAATTGTATACACTCCAATCAGCTGTAAACGGAATGCTAATCCCTTCGGTGGCAGGAACATCATTAAATTTTATGGTTAAGGGTCCGCGTGTGGCTCCACTTGCACTTGCCACATCAATATCCAAATGATATAATCCTTCCGTTTCAACTTTTATAGTATACTCCAGCCATTCTCCCGAGGTAATATAGCCCACGTTTTCTCCCCCACTATAATATTCAGTATCCACTCCCTCATCCTGTCTTCGTCCCGGACCCGAATTCGTGGAAGATAATTCATGATAGGCTACTCCTTCCCCGCCATAATCGTAATTCACCGGATTAATTACTCCCGGAATAAGTGCCGGGCTTTGAGGATCGGGGTAAGGATACTGTCCGTATGGGTAAACCTGTTTGGAAATTGTTTCTGTTCCACATGGACTAACGATCTGTAGCTCAACAATTCCAAAACTATTCCCCCATTTAATTTCTACAGCACTGGAATCCTGACCCGAAATAATTTCTGCATCGGCCGGAATGGTCCAGGAATAGGTCGCATTGCCAATTTGTGGTACCGAAAAATTTAGAATTTGTTCACTCTGCATAAAGAATAGATTGCCTTCAATTTCTGTTTCCTGAATTTCAACTGAATAGCTAAATTCCTGTGTTCCGCAACTTGTTGTGAGGCTACAAACCACTACCCCCGGGTTACATCCCCAATCCACAACAATCGCGCTGGAATCGGGTCTGCTTATTATAGTTGCTCCTTCAGGTACCGACCAAAGAAAAGTCCTTCCTTCATTGTTTTCTATAGAAAATTCCAGTCCTTGCTGCCCTTTTGATACAGTTTTAGAATCCGACTTAATCTCCAAAAGTCCAATATCCTGATATACACGCACATAATCGACCTCCATGGTCATAGGAAAAGCTGTGTTGTCAACACCTTCCACTCCGCCCCAATTTCCACCAACAGCAATATTCATAATCATATGGAATCTTTTATCAAATGGCCACTGGGTATAGTCATAAAACCGAAGATTCTTAAACAGGAAAAAATTACTGCTATCCACTGAAAATAGCATTTGATCAGGCGACCACTCTAAGGTATACAAATGATATTCTGTTTCTGCCGTAGCCACAGTTCGTGCGCCTCCCTTTTGTGTATTTAGGGTATGATTAAAAGCTTCTGTGTGAATGGTTCCATGGATTATATTTTCGTCATATCCCACATATTCCATAATATCTATTTCACCGCTCGAAGGCCATCCGCCGTATTCTCTATCGGTAGGAAGCATCCAAAAAGCAGACCAGCCACCTCTTCCTGAAGGAAGTTTTGCCATCATTTCTATTTTCCCGTACAACCAGCTGGCCCCATTTGTTGAAACCAATCGTGCTGAAGTATAGTTTTTACCAAGATAAACCTCATTGATAGCATTTATACTCAATTTACCATCGGCCACACCGGCATTTTCAATTCTTTTACTGGTATAATATTGCAGTTCATTATTACCCCATCCACCACCACCAACATCATACTTCCATTTGGTTTCATCAGGTAAACCCGTATAATTAAACTCGTCAGCCCAAATAAGTTCATAGCATTGCGAATGGCTTTCGAAACTTATAGTAAATAATAAGCATATCCCAACAAGTGGAAAAAGAAATGACTTCATAACTTTTCTCAATTAATTAATAAATTGGTGGGAAAGATAAGGATTTATCCCCATCCGGCATATTTTTTTTTGTCATTCCTGCTGTGGTCTGTTTTTCTATTTAGCTTCACACCAAAATAACTGACAATTAAAAGTAAAAAAACTGAACCGTTCAGAATAGGACAAAAAAAAGCTTGCTTAAATTAAGCAAGCCTTAAAAATTATTTCAATCTGATATTAACCGCATTTAGAATTACCACAGTTATTGCATTTGAGACAGCCTTCCTCATAAACCAGATCGGATGATCCGCAATCCTCGCATTTTGTTTTATGATTAGCTTTGGTTCCATCCGGAACATATTTTTTAAGAGCACGTGAAACCCCGGCTGTCCATGTATTCATAGCTTCACTATCCAGGCGAAGCGAATTTACCAGATTAAGTACATCTTCGATAGGCATTTTATGTCTTAATACTCCGGATATGAGTTTTGCATAGTTCCAATATTCCTTTTCGAACTGATGGCTAAGTCCTCCCAACAGATTTTTATAGCCTCTTTTATCGGTGTATTCAAAATCATAACGACTCTCCCCATCCTCATTTCTGTTCTTAATAATTTTCCCTTTTGTTATACTCTTTGGTATTGGGAAAATCTCATCATCCTGTAAACCTGTAAATATTTCGTAAGGTTTATCATTGAGTAATCCGACAAAAGCAATCCATTTCTCTTTATTGTGCATAAACCTCAGAATATCGGCATTCAATTCTTTTGGTCTTACAATCTTTTCTTCTACACTACTAACTTCCTGGTTTTTTTCTTTTTTATCATTTCCTACCAACACACCTGAGCGTGATCCGTCCCGATACACGGTAACTCCTTTACAACCACTTTGCCAGGCTGTAACATAGAGCTCTCCCACGAGATCTTCTTTAGCATTTTCAGGCAGATTGATGGTTACGCTAATGGAGTGATCAACCCATTTCTGAATACTTCCCTGCATTCTCACTTTAGCATCCCAATCAACATCGTTAGAGGTTGCCTTGTAGTAAGGCGATTTTTTTACGATTTCTTCTAAATCGGTCTCATTCATCGACTTAACTTCTTCAATATCGTATCCTTTTGACTCCAGCCAGATTATAAATTTATGATGAAATACATAAAACTCTTCCCAGCTGTCGCCAATTTCGTCGACGAAGCTTATCTTGATGTCTTTATCGTTAGGATTTACTTTTCTTCTGCGCTTATAAATGGGGAGGAAAACCGGTTCAATTCCTGAGGTTGTTTGTGTCATCAAACTGGTGGTTCCTGTTGGGGCGATTGTTAATAAGGAAATATTCCTTCTCCCATATTGAAGCATATCCTGATAGAGAGCTTCGTCTTCAGTTCTGATCCGGTTAATAAATGGATTATCCTTTTCAAGCTGAGCGTCGTAAACCTGGAAAGCACCTCTTTCTTTGGCCATCAGAGTTGAAGACCTGTATGCTTCCAATGCCACTGTTTTATGAACTTCAACGGAGAAATCGATTGCATTCTCGCTTCCGTATCTCAAGCCGAGTGCTGCCAGCATATCACCTTCAGCGGTAATTCCCACGCCTGTTCTTCTTCCTTCGTGTGCCTTTTCCTTGATTTTTTCCCAGAGGGTTCTTTCCACCGATTTTAAATGTTCGGGTTCGGGATCGGATTCAATTTTATGCAAAATAGCATCGATTTTCTCTGTTTCCAGATCGATGATATCATCCATCATACGCTGGGCTTTCTGCACATGAGTTTTAAATAGTTCAAAATTAAAAACGGCGTTTTCCTGAAATGGATTTTCAACGTATCCGTACAGATTAATGGCTAATAAGCGGCAGGAATCGTATGGACAAAGAGGTATTTCTCCACAAGGATTTGTACTCACAGTTTTAAAACCTTTATGGGCATAGGAATCGGCTACCGACTCGTTTATAATGGTGTCCCAGAACAGAATGCCTGGTTCTGCCGATTTCCATGCATTATAAACTATTTTAGCCCATAGCTTACCGGCATCAATTTCTTTTCTGTAGGTAGGCTTATCAGAATCGATAGGATATTGTTGAATATAAGGTGTTTTATTAACCACCGCTTTCATAAATTCATCGTCTATTCTAACCGAAACATTGGCACCTGTTACTTTACCCGATTCGAGTTTAGCGTCGATAAAATGCTCTGAATCGGGGTGTTTTATAGAAATACTGAGCATTAATGCGCCACGACGTCCATCTTGAGCTACTTCTCTGGTGGAATTGGAATATCTTTCCATGAATGGAACTACGCCGGTTGATGTAAGAGCTGAGTTAAGAACAGGGCTTCCTGATGGGCGGATATGAGAGAGGTCGTGACCTACGCCTCCCCGCCTTTTCATTAACTGTACCTGTTCCTGATCGGTATTCATAATGGCGCCATAAGAGTCGGACGGACCTTCGTTACCAATCACAAAACAATTGGAAAGAGAGGCTATCTGGAAATTGTTCCCTATACCCGTCATCGGTGAACCCTGAGGAACGATGTGTTTGAAATCTTTGAGAAGTGAAAAAATTTCATCCTCTGACATAGGGTTTGGGTACTTTTTTTCGATTCTGGCAATTTCTGAAGCTATACGTCTGTGCATCATTTCCGGATTGGACTCAAACAAATTACCAAATGAATCTTTAAGAGCGTATTTATTCACCCAGACCTTAGCGGCGAGCTCATCGCCCTTAAAATATTTTAACGATTCTTTAATTGCTTCTTCATAAGAAAAGACGCTTGCTTTACTATCTGTATTTTTCTTCACTGATTCAATCTCTGAAGATCTCTCTTCGAATAATATTCCTGTTTTCTTTGTTGAAGCCATATCTTCCATTCTCTCTTATTTTAGTTACGGGTTAAATGCCTGCCAGTTAGATAAAAAAACCACGGCAAAATCGGGTAATGCAATTTATACATCCAAGGCCCTCTGACCAAAAAATTGTCTATTGCATTTATTAACATTATTAAGAACTTTTCAACCTACCCTCGCAACTACCTGGTTTACTGATGATTACAATTAATTTCTGAATTTAAGTTTGTGTTTTTTTATTCAACAAATCTCTTTCTTAGCAATCAAATAATCCTTCAAAGCAATCCTATGTCCGTGATTATTGGCGACTTCTTTAAGCAAAAGCTTTCATATAAATTTAATATTTATGGAATAATCTTTTAACAAATTAGTTTTACACTTTTCAACAAAGTGTGGTTGAATTTTGTGGATAAAAAAGAGTCGGAATTCTTGAATATCAATATTGCCGAATATTGAAGATAAAAAAAAGGGTGACCTTTAAAAAAGTCACCCCCTTAACAAAAATTTGAGTTTTAGAAAATGTATCTAATTCCAAGCTGTCCTTGCCAGCGGGAACTCATAACTCCGGCATCGTCAATTGACCATGGATCACCGGGGTCAGAAAATTCAAAGTTTGGAGTTGTACCATCTGCTTCAAATCCTTCAAGTGACATAAGGGTATAGTTTCCGTTTGCAACATAGTACATGCGACCCCAATCAGGATTGATCAAGTTACCCAAATTGAAAACGTTAAAGGTTAACTGCAGGGTTTGTTTTCTGTCACTTACATTAACGAACAGATCCTGAGCTATGCGTAAATCGAAAATATTTGAGAAAGGAGCTCTGGCACCATTTCTTTCTGCATATTCACCTCTGTGTTGACTTAGGTAATCGTCTTTAGAAATAAACTCATCCAGAGAAGTCCACTGAGCCGCAGCTGTAGCAGCGTCTGCGAAGACGATTTCAGATTGAGCCGCAGGAATATAAATCAGATCTGCCTGATCATACTCATCATTGCCGTTCAACATTCCTTTATAGGTATAGGAGAACCTTCGTCCTGACTGACCATTATAGAATAAGGAAACCGACGTTTTAAGATGATTGATAAATTCCTTTGAATAGCTAACATAAGCTGTAACTCTGCTTCCCAGATCAAAGTCTGAATAGCTTAAATCCAGATTATTCAATCCGTTAACATTTTCCATATACAACCATTGTGATGAGTTTTGTGAAGATGTTGCATCATTCAATGCAAAGGCCTGTCCGAAAGTGTAAGCAACACTTGCTGTAAGACCATTACTAAAGGGTTTTTGAAGTTGAGCAGTAACATTATACGTATAACCTTCACTGGTATTATCAGCTAACATAATTCGTGTGTATGAATTATCCAGCTTGGTATTATCATAAGTAGGTCTTTTGTCAGCTCCCGTCAGATTCCCATCTTTATCAGGATCAACATTTATGTTATAATAAAGCATATTGTTCACCGTTTTGGTATAGATCATCTCAAGTGTACCGATCATTCCCCATGGAAGTTTTTGATCAACAGCTAAATTAGCCCTGAACATCTGAGGAAATTTGAAATCGGAAACAAATAAATCGACCTGACCGCCATAAGGATTATCACTTAAGCCAAAATCTGAATTGAAATATTGGTCATCCCATTGTGGATTAAACACGATATCGGGAATTCTTTGAAAAACTCCACCAATGGCCAGACCGTTGTTAGTATAAGATCCGCCCGGCCAAACTAGAGGAAGTCGGGATGTAAAGATACCTACTCCACCCCGAACCTGTGTTGCTTTATCACCATTCACATCCCAGTTAAATCCAACTCTTGGTGAAAACAGCATTTGAGATTTTGGCATTTTTCCTGCTTCAGCACCCCTCATGTCCCAGCCAGCTGCTTCAAGTAAAGGAAGTGTTGTATTATTAAAATGTTCATCAACCATTGGCTCGGTGACAAAAATTGGCATATCCATGCGAACACCATAGGTTAATTTAAAATCTTTATTTACCTGAAATTCATCCTGTGCATAAAAACCTAACTGAATCATAGAGAAATCAGCTGCTGCGGCTGATCCGTCACCAGTAATATCATCAACCAAAGAATAACCTCTCTCATATTGAGTAGCTAATCCATTCATGAAAGCAGTCATATTTGGGAAACGATATTCCCCAAAGTTTTTCCTCATAAATAGATTATAGGCCTTTGAAAATTCATGGTTCATTCCAATAGTAATAGTATGAGCTCCTTTGTAAATCTGGAAGTTATCTGTAATTGTCAAAATATCCTGATTAAGCGCATTAGCCGTTGAATATGGTTCAGACCCTAAGTAAATAGTTCCCAGACCATCCGAAATTCTAACGGCAGGAAATGGGCTTCCTTTTGGGTCACGATCGTCCCTTACAAAGGTGGTACTAAGAATCAGACTATTTGACATCCCCGCCAGGTTTGACTTCAACTCTAACGAAGTAGAATTGGTAGTACTTGGCATGTACATATAGTTATTTGAGAAGCCAAGAGTTCTATTATTTGAAGAGCCTGCGTCATTAAGTGTACTTTTTGTATAACTATGACGAAGCATTATCTTATGCTTATCATTTACGTTATAATCGAAACGGGCAAATAATTTGGTAGATTCCAAATCTTTTGATTTATCTAAATACGTACCTGGATCATACCCATAATCTGTTGATAGTTTGTTGATAAGGGCAGTCATAGCCGCTTGATCAGAATCTCCATCATAATCACTAAAACTAAAAGGAAGCGGTGTTGACTCTTTCAGTTGTTCTGCATTAATAAAATAAAACAATTTATTTTTAATAATTGCACCACCAACACTGCCACCATAGGTATTTGAAGTAAATGGGGCTAACTTGGTTCGTTCAGCATCAGGATCATCAGTAGGAGTTTTTCCTGCTAAACTTTCATTCTTCATTAGAAAATAAGCTGTTCCTTTAACGGAGTTAGTTCCACTTTTAGTAACCGCATTAATACTTGCTCCGGAAAAGCCACTCTGACGAACATCGTATGGAGCGATAGCAATCTGAAACTGCTCAATCACATCCATGCTAATGGGAGAAGCCCCTGTTTGACCACCGTTGGTGCCTGAAGCAGCCAAGCCAAATACGTCATTATTTACTGCTCCATCGATGGAGATAGCATTGTACCGGTTATTAACTCCGGCAACTGTCAAAAATCCTTCATCACCTACAGATGCCTGAGGTGTTAATCTGGCAAAATCGGTAATGTCTCTGTTTACAGAAGGCATGTTCCGAATGTTTTCGTCGTCCACAACAGTTCCAGCACCGGTTTTGTTACCATCGAACATGTCATAAGCTTTAACTCGAGAGCCAACAACCTGAACCTCAACTATTTCTACCGTACTTAGACCCAGGCTTGCATTAATTGCCAGAGTTTGTCCCAGAGACAGATCAATGTTATTCTGCACATAGGGTTGAAAACCAATATAAGAAATTGTTACCGAATATGGACCACCTACTGACATATTAGGAATACGATAATATCCTTTATCGTCAGTTATGCCTCCATATTGAGAACCAGTTGGCGCATGCACGGCAACAACAGTGGCCCCGGATAGAGGCGCCCCATTATCATCGAGGATTTGCCCATTAATACCAGAGGTGGTAACCCCCTGCCCCATTACACCAATTGCAAAAAACCCGGCAACAAGTGCGAAAAGAAACCTTTTTAATACATTCATAGATTAGAGTTTTAAATTATTGATAATTTGATCACAAAAATAGTTAGGCTAGTATTCTTATTAGAAATTCAACATTAAGTTTAAATTACAATTTGATTACAAAATAAGCTTGTTTTTAAAGCTAAATAACCACCAACCAAAATACGCTATTTTGGATGATTCTGGAAAATTTATACCCAATTTTGAGGAAAATACTTATGAACAAAATTTGTTAATAGTTACGCTTTTAGCTTATATATACTGGTCGGTAAGTACTTGCATCTTACTAATCTGGTAAGTATGTACTTTATAGCAGATAATAGAATAGCTTTTTGATATTTAAGCTCCAATTATGGTTTAAACCGGGCAAAGTATTAGGTGGTAAGGTCCAGGATTTTGCTTGTTGCTCCCAGACTCGATTTTATGTAACCGGAGATGGTCTGACTACAGTTTTTACGCAATTCATCATTCTCAAGCAGTTGATTAAGTCTTTCTTCCAGTCCTGCAAAATCGCTTATATTAAAGGCTGCCTCTAGCTGAATAAGCTGGACAGCTTCGGTAAATTTTTCGTAATTGGGTCCAAATAGCACAGGCAATCCATAGGTAGCAGGTTCGAGAATATTGTGAATCCCTTTGCCAAAACCTCCACCGATATAGGCTAAATCACCGTATTTATATACGGTTGATAAATGTCCAATGGTATCAATAAGCAAAACTTTGGCATTAGGGAATGAGCTTTTATCTTCATCAGTAAATCGCACTACCATTCCATTTATTTCGCTTACCAGCTTATACATTTTCCGTGAATTTATTTCGTGGGGCGCCAGTATGAATTTATAATCAGATGTACAGCTATTTATATATTTTATAAGTATTTCTTCATCCTTTTCCCAAATACTCCCTGCCACCAGTGTCTTTTTATTTTGTCTGAACAACTCTATCCCCGGATAATCCCTGACAAGTTGTGAGAGCTGGTGAACCCTGTCGAAACGGGTGTCGCCTGTAACACTTACATTTATATATCCTGCTTTTCTTAACAGTGCTGCAGAACTCTCGTCCTGGACAAAAAAATGTTGAAAAAACCTTAGGAATTTCAGGTACCAGGCTCCGTACCACTTAAAGAAAGTCTGATCCTTTCTGAACTTTGCCGATACCAAATACACAGGAATCTTTTTCTTAAATAGTGTTCTTAAAAAATAATACCAGAATTCATATTTAATAAAATAGACGGCTTTTGGTTTAACAAGATTTATAAATCGCCAGGCATTTAAACCTGTGTCCAGAGGCAGATATGAAACAAGATCTGCTCCCTGATAATTTTTTCTCAGGTCAAAGCCGGAAGGAGAAAAAAAGGTGAGTAAAATAAAGGCCCCGGGCTTTCTTTTCCTGAACTCTTCAATGAGTGGCCGGCCCTGCTCAAACTCTCCCAGTGATGAACAATGGAACCAATACAATTCTTTTGATTTGTCGACACCCTCCTTAAGTCTCTTCCAAAGATGCCTTCTCCCACTAAGCCAGCGTAAGGCCTTGGCATTAAAAAGTGAGGCTATCAATACCAGAAAAAAATAGATCTGAATTGCAATTTTATATACTATTCTCATTCAATAATTTAAAAAATAACAGGGCAAATGTAGGGTTTATAAATTGAAGGTGAAAAATAATTATTCATTCAAAAAACTATCACCGCTCTCTCTTTTAATATAATATTTCAGGTCGACCTCCATATAATCGGGAACAGTAAGGTTGTTAAAAACTCTCACATCCAGAATTAATAACTTCACAAAATGATTTAGTGATGTCTTAAATGTATAAACCTGAAACTTCTTCAGCGTATCTGAAAGACTCTCCCATGGTCCGTCAATAATAGTAACATACTCATTATAGAAACCTTCCGCGTCGTAAAGATTATTAAATTCTGCGTTTTTAAGTATTCCGTTAACATTTCCACTTACAGTATAAATAAAAGCTTCCAGATCCTCACTACCGGGTAATGGAATGTCCTCCAGGAATACATCCGGCACTTCATTGGAGTTTAAAACAGGGATGGCAAAAAACTTTGATTTTTCAAATGAATAACCCATCCGGTAATAATAATTATCTGAGCCCAGAAATTCTGATGAAAGTGTAATTTCCCCTTCATTTTTTATCTCTGGTTTTTCTTCGGTACAAGCCACGATAAAAATTAATAAAAACAGAAAGAGCTTTACAATCTTCATGGTATTTTAAAATGCTGCCATTAAAAGATCCAGGTCTTTGTATGGCAAATCAAAGAGTTTTCCTATGTGTGCTTTTGTAAGCATTCCGTTATAAATAAAAACCCCGTTCCTAAGTCCGGTATCGTCTTTAAGTTTTGCATTTAGTCCGCCGGCGTCACTTATTTCAAGCAGCAAAGGCATAAAAACATTGCTTAAGGCAATGGATGCAGTTCTTGCAACCCGGGAAGGAATATTAGGCACGCAATAATGAATTACGCCATGCCTGGTAAAAACCGGATCGATTTGGGTTTTGCATTCCGAAGTTTCCACGCAGCCTCCCTGATCAATGCTAAGGTCGACAATAACCGAACCTTTTTTCATTCCTCTCACCATATCTTCTGTAATATAATATCTGGGTCCTGTATCTTCGAGATGAATGGCTCCAATAAGCACATCGGCAGATGTAAGAGCTTTCTTAATAACATTAGGGTGAAACACAGAAGTGTGAAGCCGGTATCCGATATTATTTTGCAATTCTCTCAGGCGGTGTACCGATTGATCAAAAACTTTTACAAAAGCTCCCAGTCCCATGGCAGCGCGAACGGCATACTCGGCGGCGGTGCCTGCTCCAAGAATAACAACCTCGGTTGGTGTTATCCCCGTAAGCCCACCAAGCATTACCCCTTTTCCACCCCTGATATTGCTTAAATATTCGGCAGCTATAAGAACAGAAGTATTACCGGCAATGGCACTCATCGATCTGGTTACAGGGAAATAGTTATTTACATCTTTAATACTTTCAAAAGAAATGGAAGTAATTCTTTTCTGAATCAGACTTTCAATTAATTCCTTACTCTGATGTCGTACATGAAGGGAGGAAATTAATACCTGCTTTGGCTTTAATAAATTTGATTCGGTAATGGTTGGAGGGGCTATTTTGAGAACAATATCGGTATGAAAAACTTCTTCTATCCGGTCAACAATTATCCCTCCTTTTTCGCTGTAGTCGTTATCACTGTAATTTGCTGCATTACCGGCTTCTTTTTCAATGAAAACTTCATGCCCGTTTCCCGATAATATTTCCACCGCCTCCGGAGTTAGAGGAACCCTGCTCTCCGATTTATGATCTTCCTTGGGAATACCAATACTAAGCTTCTTTTGCTTTTTTCCGATTTCGAGCATTTCTTCCTGTGGTAATAAATAGCCTCCGGGTAATGAAAACCTTGATTCTGCTGATCGGATCCGACTCATAATATTCTATATTTTTGACGAGAGCTAAAATAATACAATTCACTTGTATTGTCAAGAAAATCAAAAAAACTACAAAGAAACTGTTCTGCTGCCGTCCTGATTAACGGTAATAAAAACTTTTTTTACATCTTCAGGCAGAAGCTCCCCGGCCATTTCCGGCCATTCTATGAAACATAAATTCCCCCCGAAAAAATAATCCTCATAACCCAGGTCATAAAGTTCGACTATCGATTTAACCCTGTAAAGATCAAAGTGATATATCAATCCCCTTCTTTCTGAAGAATATTCATAAACGAGTGCAAAAGTAGGACTGCTGATATTGTCTGTCACTCCTAATTCGCGGCAAATTGCTTTGATGAACGTTGTTTTTCCGGCACCCATTTCTCCATAAAAGGCAAAAACAGTAGATGTATTTATTTTCTCAACAAACTCCTTAGCTGCTTTTCCGAGCTGACCTTCATTTATGATTAAAATTTCATGCATTTTAAAGTTCCAGTTGAATTAATGGAATAATCATTTCCTCCATTGATATGCCTCCATGCTGAAAAGTGTTTTTATAATAATTTACGAAATGATTGTAATTATTGGGATAAACCAGAAAGTCTGTGGCAGTGGCAAAAATAAACTTCGACGAGATATTGGTCATGGGAAGGTGAATACTCCCCGGGTCAGAAATTTCATAAACATCTGATTTGTTGTAGTTTAAATTTCTCCCAACTTTGTACCTTAAATTGCTTGAGGTCTTTTTGTCTCCGACCACCTTAACCGGATTATCAACTCTAACAGAACCATGATCTGTAGTAATTATCACTTTTACATTTTCCCCTGAAAGTTTTTTTAATAGCTCGAGAATATACGAATGCTGAAACCAGGATGCTGTCAGAGACCGGTAGGCCGGCTCATTATTGGTGAGTTCCTGAATTACTTCCATATCGGTTCTGGCATGTGAAAGCATATCGACGAAATTATAAACTATCACATTCAGATCGTAGCTTAAATAATCGGAAAATGATTCAATAATTTTCTTGCCTTTTTTCTGATTTAAAACTTTTTCATAATGATAGGAATTTTTTATTCCCGCTCTCTGGAAGTGCTTTTCCAGCAATTCTTCCTCCTTAAGATTTTTTCCACCTTCTTCCTCGTCGAACACCCATAATTCGGGATAAATTCTGTTTATCTCTTCAGGCATTAATCCTGCAAACATAGCGTTTCTTGCATATTGAGTAGCTGTTGGCAGAATTCCACAATACAGCTCTTCTCTTTCCAGTTTACCGTGTTTACAAATTTCTTTTTCCAAAAACTTCCATTGATCGAACCGAAGATTATCAATAAGGATGAAAAAAACTTTCTCTCCCTTTTCAAGAAGGGGAAACACAAAATTTTGAAATATTTGAGGTGAAAGAACGGGTTTTTCTTCCGATGATTCACTAAACCATTTTTCATAATTCCGTTTAACAAATCTTGAAAACTCGTTGTTAGCCTCTGTTTTCTGATGATTAAGCACCTCATACATTCCTGTTTCATCCGAATTCTGAAATTCTATTTCCCAAAAAACAATTTTCCGGTATATTTCCTCCCAGTCAGAAAAATTTCGTGCCGAGTTAATTTGCTGCCCTAAAAGTCCAAATTGCTTCTGATAATTGTGTGTTGTTTTTTCTGAAACGAGGCGAAGTGTATCTGTATTTTTTTTGATCGAGAGTAAAATCTGATTGGGATTTACCGGTTTGATTAAATAATCTGCAATTTTAGATCCGATGGCGAGTTCCATAATTTCTTCCTCCTCGCTTTTGGTAATCATCACTACCGGAATAAAAGATTTCAGCTCCTTTATTTTTTCCAGCGTTTCAATACCACTTAATCCGGGCATATTCTCATCGAGAAATATCAGATCGTAGTCGTTATCCTTAACCATCTGAATGGCGTCTTCACCATTATTTGTTGTTGTAAGCAAATACCCTTTTTCTTCAAGAAAAAGTAAATAGGCCGTTAAGAGGTCAATTTCGTCGTCAACCCAAAGTATACTAATTTTTTTCTTCATGACAATAGCCTAATAAAATTTTCTGAAATAAAGGTAATACTTTCGAATGTCAGTATCTTCCTTGAGAGTTGAATAATTTTTTTCAGAGATAAAGAATGGATTAAGTTCTGATTTATTTAAATCTTTAAATACTTCGCTTTCATGCTCTATATATGAATTAAAATATTCTGAGATGCTTTTAAAATCTTTAAAGTCCTTAATAAATAAAATTGTTTTCCCTCCAATTTCTTCTTTAATTATTCCATAATTATTCTTGTTATAATAGTCGAGATTGAAATTAATAAGATTGAAATTTAGTTGATTCAGCGACTTCAGATCGGGTGCTGCCACACCGAAATAATAGGCTGGTTCGGTCTCGCTGTACACATAGATTTCTGTTGCTTTTGCCTGCACGTCAGCAATGGCAATTTCGGGAGAAATATTATATACATACTCTTTTAAATTCTTTGCATAAACTGATTCTTCATTATCTGGATATGCCTCAATAATTTTATCCAATTCATCCGTCAAACGATCATTCCCTTCCAGTCTGCCAATAGACAAGGCCTTTAAAAGCATAAATTTGGGAATGTTTTTATCCCCGGCAAATTCTGTTAATGCTCTGTTTACGGAAGCAATTACATTTGAAAAATTTCCTGCATTGAACAGATTGTAGCAGGTCTCGTAAAATACATTCACCTGATTCTGATCCTCCAGCAATTTTTTTACATATTCAGGATTGCTAAGTATTTTAGCTCTGGGATTATCGGGGAAATTCGTAATAATATAATTTTTATAGAATTCTGCTTTTTCCTTCGGCCCATTTAATAAGTAAAATTCATACAAACTATAGGCAGATAAAACTGCATAATCACCTTTTGGATAACGCTTTAAACCTTCTTCAAAAGAATAGACAGCTTCTTTTTTGTCTTTTAATTCGTTCAAATAAACGGTTCCCATTTCATACAATGCTTTTTCTATTCTCAGGTCAGATTCATGGTAAGCTGAATCGCTGAAAGGAATTCCCATCATGTAAAACTCACGGCTTTTGTTATTGATAATTACAACCTCCTCCGTGGCGCTTGTATCAGCAAATTCTCCTTCAACAGTTGTTTCCACAAACTCAACACTTTGCTTATTTTTTCTCCTCCAATTGTCTTCAAGTCTTCTATTACCCCACTTCAATCGGAATTCAGGCTGGCCAAAACTCTTGGCATTCATATTATAAAAATACCATGTTCCGGTCTGACTCTGGGTTTCTCTCTGGCTCTGATTCTGGTTTCCTATGGCCATATCATATTGCATATCCTCCATTTCCTGCGCCTTTCTTTCCCGTTCTTCCTCTTCTTTTTTAACAACTTCGGCAATAATTCCATCTATTACAGTAAAAAGATCCTTCTGAGGTAATTTCGATAGTGTTTGTAAACTATCCTCGAGGGTAAAAATATTCAAAGGAACAACCAATTTGGTCAGACTTCGTGCTTTAAGACTAAGCTCCTCATAATTATCGTGTTGTTTATCAATGTTTTGCAAACAGCTGTCGTAATAAGCCTGTGAAAGTGAATATTCAGGTATGGAATAATAAATATCTCCAATGGCAAGATATGACAAGCCTTTTTGATTAAGGTTATCCTGACTTTTCTGTGCGCTTAGTTTAAATAAATTTATGGCTTCTTCATTTTTGCCCTGCTTCATGGCTATATTTCCCAAAGCGTAATAAATCTGATCCTGGTACTCAATATTCTTATCATCCTTTAGCATTTTCTTAAGAATTGTCTGAAATTCCTTTCCTCTGTTTGATCCGGCTTCGAAGGAGCTTGCCATATTAATTTTAGCATTAAAGATCATTTCATAGGGAGGATTCATTTTTATAACCTTTTGGTAGGTTTTAATGGCCATATCAGCTGATTCCACTTCCTGAAAGAGTTGGGCTAAAATATAATTATATCGTATTTTATTTTGTTTTTTTCTGGTGAAATCCAGAGCCGTCTGCAATTGCTTAATAGCATCCTCATAGGCTTCGTGTTTAATATAATAATCGGCATAGGTAATGTGCAAATCTTCTCTGAGACGTTTGGGCAATTCCTTGTCCTTTACCAGATCGGCGAGTATCTTTTCCGCTTCCCTGAATTCTCCCTGCTCATCATAGGTTCGGGCCATCCAGATAAGGGCTTCGTATTTTGACTCTGTATTTGGGAAATCCCTGATTACTTTCCTGAATGTTTCCAGGGCGAGATAAAACTCATTTTTATACACATATGCCTTGCCCATTAAAACATAATTTTCATCTATCCATTTATTGAACTCTTTCTGATTATAAAATTCTTTTTGCTTATCTGTTTGTGTGCCCTTTTTTATTTCGGGTTTAGCGGTTATTGAATGCAGGCTAATAACTTTGGTCGACTTTTCAAGCGATCGCTGCATATCAGGAGCGACCGATTGCGCCACATCGGGACTGGAGAAATAAAACAGGGGTAAAATTCTCGAATAGTTATCCTGAAAATTATCCTCGGCTTTATCTACGCCCTTTTTATAACTCTCATAACCATTAAAATAAATGTTATAATTTGAGGTAAGATTATGGTATGAGCGCGATGTAAAGGTGTTCTTTTCCGTTGAGCAGGAAGCAATGATAAATATTGCCGTGATTAAATATTTATGAAATGAAGCTTTCAATTAAAATTCTTTAGTACAATTATAAGAAATAACTGTAAAATCTTCAGGATATTTTGTGAGAAAGAGGTTTTAGGAAGAATTATTTCATTCGACACACTTAAAAAAACGGCCACTTAAAGATTCTCAAAATTTATAGCTACCACTTTTTTAATTTCAGGAACTGAATTTTTTAATCCGGCTTCAACTCCTGCCTTAAAAGTTTGAATGCTATAAGGACAAGCATTACATGCCCCGGTTAATTCAACTTTCACCACCAGATCGTCAGTAATCTCAACAAGATCAATATCTCCGCCATCTGCCTGAAGATAAGGTCTGATATTCTCCAGCACCTTTTCAACTCTTTTTTTTATCTCCTTGTTTCCCATCTCAAAAATATTAAAACTATGTGGTTATTTCAACTCTTTTTGTAGGAGGTTGAGCCTGATTTCTCTTATCAATAGCTTGTTTCAGATTTTGGGCCAATTCAACCATTGCCTTTCCTGCCGGATTATTCTCATCCAAAACAGAAGGGCGGCCTGAATCTCCATCCGCACAAACTCCCTGAACAATAGGTATTTGCCCCAGCAATTCCATTTTCATTTTTTCAGCCAGTTTTTTCACCCCGTCTTTTCCAAAAATATAATATTTATTCTCCGGTAATTCTTCAGGGGTAAACCAGGCCATATTTTCAACCAAACCAAGAACCGGAACATTTATTTTATCACCCTTAAACATGGCAATTCCTTTTACAACGTCTGCCAGGGCAACATCCTGAGGTGTTGAAACAATAAGTGCTCCGGTAACCGCTGTTTCCTGTACAATGGTAAGGTGAACATCACCCGTACCAGGAGGAAGGTCGATCAATAAATAATCCAGCTCTCCCCAATCAGACTGATTTATAAGTTGCTTTAAGGCGCTTGTAGCCATTGGTCCTCTCCATACGAGAGCATCCTCAGGACGTACAAAAAAACCAATAGAGACGATTTTTACCCCATATTTTTCAACAGGAATAATAATGTCTTTATCGCCTTCCTTTTTCATTTCAGGTCTTTGATTCTCAATATCAAACATTTTTGGTATCGAAGGACCATAAACATCTGCATCTACAATTCCAACCCTTGCACCTGATTTAGCCAGCGCAACTGCCAGATTAACAGTAACGGTAGATTTCCCCACACCACCTTTGCCTGAAGCAATAGCTATAATATTCTTAATTTTAGCCAATGGATCGGCTAATTTAAAATTTAAAACGGGGGGAGTAAATATATTGATTTCAACAGCCATCCCGGTATCCAGCTTTTTCAGAACCGCTTCTGCAGTTTTCTTCATAGAAGCTGAAAACGGATCTTTTGCTTTTGAGAATTTTAAGGTAAAACGTATCTTTCCTCCACCAACTTCGAGACTTTCCACCATTCCTGCATCAACTATATTTTGACGGGTTTCCGGATGCTTAACCGATTTTAATTCTTCCAGAATTTTTTCCTTTGTAACATTCATTGCATACTTATTTTATGCAAAAATAGTAATAATATTTTTAATTAGACTAAATCTTGATTGGGGTCCCAAAAATATTTTTCGAAATGTTGGATCTTGTCGTCCACAACAATTATTCCTTCACTTTCCAGTAATTCCTGCATTACTTTATTTCCCTGAAAATGATGTTTGCCACTCAATAAGCCATTTCTGTTTGCGACACGGTGTGCCGGTATAAATTCATCCAGATTATGACAATTATTGAGAGCCCATCCTACCATTCGGGCGGCTCCGGGAGAGCCTAAATATCTGGCGATAGCACCATAAGTACTTACGCGACCTGAAGGTATTAATAATGTGATTTTATATACTTCTGTAAAGAAACCATCATTTTTCATGATCGGGAAGTTCTTCGATTTTTACATTTTTCGGCAGCCTGAATTTTAGATAATTTATCTTCATGCCCTCAGCAAGATATTGCTTTTCGTAAAAGGTTTGAATTTGAAGAATTTCGTCTTTTAATCCGGAGTGATACAAATCGTCGGTATAAAAAAGCAGCTCCAGCTTGTTATGGTTAACCAGATCGAGTGTATATTGATACAATACCTTACTGTCAGTTTTTAAGTGAATTATGCCATTAGATTTCAGAAACTTCTGATAGAGAAACAGAAATCGTGATCCACTAAGTCGTTTTTTCGTTCTTCTTTTCTTTAACTGTGGATCGGGAAAGGTAAGCCAGATTTCCTCTACTTCATCTTCTGCAAAAAATGAATCGATAATTTCGATCCGGGTTCTCAGAAAACCCGAATTTTGAATGTTCTCTTCATTCGAAGTTTTAGCCCCACGCCATATCCGCGCTCCTTTTATATCTACCCCAAGAAAGTTCTTTTCCGGAAAGTGTTGAGCCAGTCCAATAGTATACTCTCCTTTCCCGCAGCCTAATTCAAGCACCAATGGCTGGTCGTTATTAAAAACCTCTTTCGACCATAATCCTTTAAGGAAATAATTCTTTTTATGAACCTCATCAAAGGCGGGCTGATACACCCTTTTAAAGTTCAGGGTTTCATCAAATTTCTGAAGCTTATTCT
This sequence comes from Bacteroidales bacterium, assembly GCA_021740585.1. Classification (GTDB taxonomy): domain Bacteria; phylum Bacteroidota; class Bacteroidia; order Bacteroidales; genus JAGLSB01. The sequence continues at coordinate 3,196 of JAIOZM010000031.1, read as the reverse complement.
TACTCAATGGAAATTATTTTACAGGATTAAATTTTTCAATTCTTATTCCAACATCAGTTACAGGGATCTCCTGCAATCTCATACCCGGTTCAACCTCAAAGACATAAACTCCCTTTTTAGAGAATCGAACACTTTCTTTGATTTTCTTTCTTACAAATTTAATCTCTCCAAAGCCTGAACCAGTCCATTTGCCATGTTTATCGGCAATTTGCATATCAATGGTGTCTTTAATTTCATTCCCTTCCGGTCCAATAATTCTGACAAAAAGATATAAATTACTTTTCGGATAGTCTTTGGTATGTCTGATGTTTACATACACATTATAAAAGCTCAGATTGTCCTGAATATCAAGTTCAAATCGTTTAATATCATCGGCCATCCATTTGTGTCCGGGATTCTTTTCAAAATGATCATAAACCATATTCGGATCGCAGGAGCTGAGGCTAAAGATCACGATCAGAATAATAAAATATTTAATCTTTGACATGGTAACCGGTTTTATTTGGGTTTATTACCTCTGTATCTTTTCTTTTTCTTCTTGAACTTCTTGCCTTCAAACCTGGTTAAACTATCCTGACCAATCACATCGTTGTATTCGTGCTTCTTCTCCACAGGCAAATCGGAAATTTCTAAAAGCATTTCCGGAAATTTATTCTGTTTATTCATTTCTATAATTTCGCTGGCCCTTTCAACCGGAACAGGTGTGAGATTCATCGCCATGTCCTTGTCTAAAGAGTACCAGTATAGTCCTCTGTGAATATCGGCTTTTTGAAAATATGCCGTGGCATTCTTCAATTTAAGTTGTATTTGTCTGTTGGGGAAATCCTTTTGGGCATCGATGTAGGTACTGACTTCATAGTTTAAGCAGCACTTGAGTTTTCCACATTGTCCGGCAAGCTTTTGGGGATTTAGAGAAACTTCCTGATAGCGGGCTGCGGCAGTGGTTACTGATACGAAATTGGTGATCCAGGTGGCACAGCATAATTCACGACCGCAGGATCCGATTCCTCCAATTCGACCTGCCTCCTGTCTTGCCCCAATTTGCTTCATTTCAATCCTGATACGAAATGCCTCGGCCAAATCTTTAATAAGCTGTCGGAAATCGACCCTTTCATTGGCTATATAATAAAATATTGCTTTGGTTTTATCTCCCTGATATTCCACATCACCTATCTTCATGCCCAGGTTCAGCTGTTCAGCTATCTTTCTGGATCTGAGCATAGTATCTTCTTCCAATACAATTGCTTCTTTCCATTTTTCTAAATCAACCGTTTTAGCTTTTCGGTATACTTTTTTTATTTCTTCCGAATTTTCAGCAATACCATATTTCTTAAGTTGAAGCAAAACCAGATTTCCCGTAAGACAAACAACGCCAATATCGTGTCCGGGAGATGCTTCAACAGCAACTAAATCTCCCCTTTTCAGACGCAATTCATTTACATTTTTAAAAAAAGCTTTTCGGGTATTTTTAAAACGGATCTCTACAATATCTGTTTCTCGTCCAGACTCCGGAATATCCCGAAGCCAATCGTGCTCATCCAGCTTGTTACATGAACTTAAATAAGCTGAACTTTTATTGTTAATATCTGTCAGATCTTCTGTACATTCTCCGTTACAACACCCTCTTTTCATCAATTCATCCATGATTTTTTCTCCTGTGTTGTGAACAACAAAGTTATTCAAATATTTTATAATTGCAGTAAGCTGATAACTTTAAGACTAAGATCGAGAAAAATGATTCTGGCATAACCATTACTTGAAATATCACCAAAAGCCAAATTGAACTCCTTGTATAAGCCTTCAATGTTCCTTTCGTTCACAAATCTTGAAAATTTTATGGAAAAATCGTCTTCATAATCTGCCATATAAGTTATCTGTTTATTATTCAGATTTACCATATAGTTTTCTCGTATCATTCTAATGGAATATTGAAGAAAGTTCTTTTGCCATTCGCGCGATGTTGCTGAAAACCTCTCATTCTGCGCCATTACCGTTACCATATCTTTAGAAAAACATGCCCTCATGAAGGCAATAAAAAATTCGTAATTTTCCCGTGACTGAGATTCATCTTTTACAGAAGACAGAGCAATGTGATAATTTCCGTTAGCCATTTTTACCGCATTTCGTATCTGACTCTCCGAATACTCAGATTCTTTGCTAAGCATTTGGGTAATTTCTACATCACTAAATTTTGGGATTCTAATAATTTGTGTCCTGCTTAAAATTGTAGTTAACAATCTGTCGGGATTATCAGAAATCAATAGAAATACAGTTCCCGGAGGCGGTTCTTCAAGTATTTTAAGTAGTCGGTTTGAAACAGTGGCATTCATTCTTTCTGCCAGCCACATAATCAGAATTTTATAATCCGATTCAAAGGCTTTGAGCGCCATAGTACGAAGAATGTCGCGTGCATCCTTCTTCTTTATCATCCCCTGCTTCTTCTCAATCCCAATTTTTTCATACCAATTATACTCACTTAAATACGGATTCTCACTAATTGCAGCTCGCCACTCCCCAAGATAATTTTCATCCTTTGATTTTTTGTCTTCCTTTGAATTAGTACCTTCTTCCGATTTATCCTCCTTGGGTGCGGTGGGATAAACAAAGTGGAGATCAGGGTGCACATATTTATCAATTTTAATACAGGAAGGACATTTTCCGCATGAATCTTCATCCCCCTTATCGGTACACAATATATATCGTGCATACGCAAGGGCAAGGGCAAGTTTACTACTTCCCTGAGGTCCGTAGATCAACTGCGAGTGACTTATTCGTCCCGTTTTTACCGATTGAATTAAACGCTTCTTTATACTGTCCTGTCCGGCAATCTCCCTAAAATACATACTCTTAAAAATGAAAATTTGCTTTGCTAAAGTAAGTAAAATTGGGGAGAAAATGAAGAAGGTTTCGGGTTCCGGGTTTCGGGTTTCGGGTTCCGGGTTCCGGGTTCCGGGTTTCGGGTTCCGGGTTTCGGGTTTCGGGTTTCGGGTTTCGGGTTTCGGGTTCCGGGTTTCGGGTTCCGGGTTTCGGGTTCCGGGTTTCGGGTTCCGGGTTTCGGGTTTGACCTTTCATGAATATGGTTGACACGAAGTTTAGTTTTTTAAACTTTCTGTTAATAATAAAATTTACCTATTCAAATAACTCTTTTTATATTTCTCTTGTAAAGAGAAACGGAGATGGGCTCTGCTGGGGAGCA
>JAIOZM010000030.1 GCA_021740585.1 Bacteroidales bacterium | reverse complement strand
GGTATTGTTGCAAAGATTGTAAGACAGGAAGATATGCCATTTCTTGAGGATGGAACTACTGTTGATATTGTACTGAATCCACTTGGTGTGCCTTCGAGGATGAACCTCGGACAGATTTATGAAAGTGTTTTGGCCTGGGCAGGTATGAGTCTTGGAATCAGGTTCTCAACACCTATCTTTGATGGTGCTTCTCTTGAACAAATTAACGAATATACTCGTAAAGCAGGACTGCCTGAATATGGTAAAACACAACTATATGATGGAGGGACTGGTGAGAAATTCGACCAGCCAGCTACTGTTGGTGTAATCTATATGCTGAAACTTGGCCATATGGTTGAAGACAAGATGCATGCAAGATCTATCGGACCTTACTCTTTAATTACCCAGCAACCATTAGGTGGTAAAGCACAGTTTGGTGGACAGAGATTTGGTGAGATGGAAGTGTGGGCACTTGAAGCTTTCGGGGCATCGAATATTCTCCAGGAGATACTTACAATAAAATCCGATGATGTGAATGGACGTGCAAAAGCTTATGAGGCAATTGTTAAAGGGGAACCAATGCCAATGCCTGGCATTCCCGAATCTTTAAATGTATTGTTGCACGAACTACGTGGACTTGGACTAAGTGTAAAGCTTGTTTAAGCTCTTTTACGGGAATTTATCCCGGTTTTTTCAGAGTTTTTTAACTAAATATTTATTGACATATGTCATTCAGAAAAGATAAACAAGACAAAATAAACTTCACTAAGATTGCAATCGGACTCGCTTCTCCGGAAGAAATTCTGGAAAGATCGAGTGGTGAGGTTTTAAAACCGGAAACAATCAATTATCGTACCTATAAGCCCGAGAGAGATGGCTTGTTTTGTGAAAGGATTTTTGGGCCGGTAAAAGATTATGAGTGCCATTGTGGGAAATACAAAAGAATCCGCTATAAAGGAATAGTATGCGACCGCTGTGGTGTTGAAGTTACCGAGAAAAAAGTTAGAAGAGAACGCATGGGACATATCTCTCTTGTGGTTCCTGTAGCTCATATTTGGTATTTCAAATCTCTGCCTAATAAAATTGGATACCTCCTCGGACTTCCAACGAAAAAACTTGATACCATAATTTATTACGAAAGATACGTAGTTATTAATCCCGGTATTAAACAAATTGACGGAATTAATTACATGGATTTTCTCACAGAGGAAGAATATCTCGATATTCTCGATACCCTCCCAAGGGAAAATCAGCTGCTGGACGATGACGATCCTGATAAATTCGTTGCTGGAATGGGTGCCGAAGGACTTTACCAATTATTGAAAAGGTTGGATCTTGACAGCTTATCTTATGATTTACGTCATAAAGCTAACAATGAAACTTCCCAGCAGAGGAAAAATGAAGCTCTGAAGAGACTTCAGGTGGTGGAAGCTTTCAGAATTTCCCGTAAGGTTAACAAACCTGAATGGATGATAGTGAAGGTTGTTCCCGTTATTCCACCGGAACTCAGACCATTGGTTCCCCTTGATGGCGGAAGATTTGCTACTTCTGACCTTAACGATCTCTATCGTAGAGTTATTATCAGAAATAACAGACTTAAGAGACTTATAGAAATAAAAGCCCCGGAGGTTATTCTGAGAAACGAAAAAAGAATGTTGCAGGAAGCTGTAGATTCATTGTTCGATAATTCCAGAAAATCTAATGCCGTTAAAACTGATGCTAACCGCCCGCTTAAATCTTTGAGCGATAGTTTGAAAGGTAAGCAGGGACGATTCCGTCAGAATCTTCTTGGTAAAAGAGTGGATTATTCCGCACGTTCTGTAATTGTTGTAGGACCTGAATTGAAATTGCATGAATGCGGATTACCAAAAGATATGGCCGCAGAACTATACAAACCTTTCATTATCAGAAAATTAATTGAGCGGGGTATCGTTAAAACAGTTAAGTCTGCTAAGAAAATTGTTGACAGGAAAGATCCTGTGGTTTGGGATATTCTGGAAAATGTATTGAGGGGTCACCCGGTAATGCTTAACAGAGCGCCAACCCTTCACAGATTAGGTATTCAGGCATTTCAACCGAAACTTATTGAAGGAAAAGCTATACAGCTTCACCCTTTGGTTTGTACAGCTTTTAATGCTGACTTTGACGGTGACCAGATGGCTGTTCACCTACCACTTGGAAATGCTGCCATTCTTGAAGCACAAATCTTAATGCTGGCTTCTCATAATATTCTCAATCCGGCTAACGGAGCTCCTATTACCGTTCCATCGCAGGATATGGTTTTGGGTTTGTATTATATTACCAAAGCCAGAAAGAGTACTGAAGATAGAATAGTTAAAGGCGAAGGTCTTATATTTTACTCTCCTGAAGAGGTAATTATCGCTTATAATGAGAAAAAGGTTGACCTTCACGCTGTTATAAAAGTTAGAATATCTCAGTTAAACGACAATGGGGAAAAAGAAACAAGCCTCATCGAAACCACAGTAGGAAGGGTTCTGTTTAATGAGGTTGTTCCGAAAGAAATGGGTTATATTAATGATCTTCTGACAAAGAAATCGTTGAGAGATATCATCGGAACCGTTTTGAAAAAAGCAGGTACAGCCAAAACAGCTAATTTCCTCGATGATATTAAAAATCTTGGATTTAGTATGGCATTTAAAGGCGGACTTTCATTTAACCTTGATGATGTTATTATCCCAAAAGAGAAAGAAACTCTGGTTCGTGCAGGTTATGAGCAGGTTGATGAAGTTCTTATGAATTATAATGCCGGTTTCATCACCAATAATGAAAGATATAATCAGATTATCGATATCTGGACACATACAAACGCAAAACTCACAACTACTTTAATGAAGCAGTTGAGTACCGATAATCAGGGATTCAATTCCGTATATATGATGCTTGACTCTGGTGCCCGTGGTTCTAAGGAACAGATTCGTCAGCTCTCAGGTATGAGAGGACTGATGGCAAAACCACAGAAATCAGGCTCAACTGGTTCAGAAATTATTGAGAACCCTATTCTTTCTAATTTTAAGGAAGGATTAAGTGTTCTCGAGTACTTTATCTCAACCCACGGTGCCAGAAAGGGTCTTGCTGATACAGCACTTAAAACTGCTGATGCCGGATATCTGACCAGAAGATTGGTTGATGTTTCACAGGATGTAATTATTCAGGAAGATGATTGTGGTACATTAAGAGGTCTTGTGGCAACCGCTATCAAGAAAAATGAAGAAGTTGTTGAAACTTTGTACGAGAGAATTCTTGGCCGTACCGCTGTTCATAATGTTTATAATCCTTTAACAGGAGAATTAATTATTGGTGCCGGTGAAGAGATTACAGAAGAAGTAGCAAGTCAGATCGACGAACTTCCTATAGAGCAAATCGAAATACGTTCTGTACTTACCTGTGAGTCTACTAAAGGTGTTTGTGGAAAATGCTACGGAAGAAACCTTGCTACCGGCAGAATGGTTCAGATTGGCGAATCAGTTGGTGTTATCGCAGCCCAGTCGATTGGGGAACCTGGTACACAGCTTACTCTCCGTACCTTCCACGTGGGTGGTACAGCTTCCAATATTACATCAGAATCGAGCGTTGTAGCTAAATACGACGGAATAGCTGAAATTGAGGAACTGAGAACCGTTGCCAAAAAGAATGAAAATAATGGTAAGATTGATATCGTAATAGGTCGTTTGGCTGAATTCAGACTCGTTGATAAAAATACTGGAATTACGCTTACAACCAATACCATCCCTTATGGATCTACTCTCTTCATTAAACCCGGTGCTGAGGTTAAAAAAGGCGACTTAATTTGCGAATGGGATCCTTATAATGCTGTTATCATTTCAGAAGTAGACGGTAAAGTTGCTTTCGAAAATGTTATCGATGGTATTACCTACCGCGATGAATCTGATGAACAAACCGGTTACAAGGAAAAGGTAATTATTGAAACCAGAGATAAAACCAAAAACCCGATTATTAAAATCGTTACCGGAAAAGACACACTTAAAATGTATAACCTACCGGTTGGTGCTCACATAGCTGTAGATAAAGATAATAGCGTTACCGCAGGTGATATTCTTGTTAAAATTCCAAGAGCAGTTGGTAAATCTGGTGATATTACCGGGGGTCTGCCAAGAGTAACTGAATTATTCGAAGCGAGAAACCCATCCAATCCTGCCGTTGTTTCCGAAATTGACGGTGAAGTTAGTTTTGGTAAGATTAAAAGAGGAAACAGAGAAGTTATTATTGAGTCAAGAACCGGAGAAGTGAAAAAATATCTGGTACCCCTCTCTAAACAAATTTTAGTTCAGGAAAATGACTATGTAAGAGCAGGTATCTCTCTGTCGGATGGTGCTACCACTCCTTCTGATATTCTTGCCATTAAAGGTCCAACGAAAGTACAGGAGTATATCGTAAATGAAGTGCAGGAAGTTTACCGTTTGCAGGGTGTGAAAATTAACGATAAGCATTTCGAGGTTATCGTAAGACAAATGATGCGTAAAGTCGATATTGAAGATCCGGGCGATACTAAATTCCTTGAAAAACAAGTAATTGACAAGATGGAGTTTGGAATGGAGAATGATTGGATCTACGGTAAGAAAGTAGTTACTGATCCTGGTGACTCTGCTAATTTAATGGCTGGAATGATTATTACTGCCAGAAAACTCAGAGATGAAAACTCCTTATTAAAACGTAAAGATAAAAAACTTGTGGAAGCTAGGGATGCCGTTCCAGCTACTTCAAGTCAGATATTACAAGGTATTACCAAAGCATCACTGCAAACCAAGAGTTTCATGTCAGCAGCTTCCTTCCAGGAAACTACAAAAGTTCTTAATGAGGCAGCTATTTACGGAAAAGTAGATAATCTCTCAGGATTAAAAGAAAATGTAATTGTTGGACATTTAATCCCGGCAGGTACTGGTAGAAGAGCATTTGATAATATCGTGGTTGGAAGTAAAGAAGAATATGAGAGTATGAAAGCAAATGCTGAACCATCGTATTCTGAGGAGCAGGAAAACTAAAAATTCAGGCTTATGAATGATGATAAATCAAATAAGAATAAGATTAACATTGAATTGAGTGAGGAAATATCGCAGGGAATTTATTCAAATCTTGCGATTATTACCCACTCAGCTTCAGAGTTTATTCTCGATTTCGTAAGAATTATGCCGGGAACTCCTAAAGCTCAGGTTAAATCCCGAATCATTCTTACTCCTGAACATGCAAAAAGGCTCATGTTGGCCTTGCAAGATAATATTGGTAAATATGAGACTGTTCATGGACCCATAAAAAAGACAGAAGGATCCGGTGGCTCACCGATTCCAATGAATTTTGGAGGGCCTATTGCTCAGGCATAAAAATCGAACCAATCTTTACTTTGGTCTAAACCCCGTATAATGCGGGGTTTTTTTTTGATAATTAGAGCTAAATATTTTCATCCAAGGATTATTTATTTATATTTGTCCACTTCAATTTTTAATTTAAAATTTGTTTTATGAAGGCCTTAAAAATCATTGTTTTAGCAAAGCAGGTGCCCGATACCAGAAATGTAGGGAAAGACGCTATGAAAGCCGATGGTACCGTTAACAGGGCGGCTCTTGCAGCCATTTTTAATCCTGAAGACTTAAATGCTCTCGAACTTGCCCTGCAACTCAAAGATCAGGTAAAGGGTTCATCACTAACTATTCTCACAATGGGACCAGGCAGGGCTGCTGAAGTAATCAGGGAAGGCCTCTATAGGGGAGCCGATCATGGTATTCTGTTAACAGACAGAAAATTTGCAGGTTCTGATACATTAGCAACTTCTTATGCTCTGGCTCAAACCATCGATAAGATGAAACCATACGATGTAGTATTTGCTGGCCGTCAGGCTATCGATGGAGATACCGCCCAGGTTGGTCCACAGGTGGCTGAAAAATTAAACCTGCCTCAAATAACTTATGCCGAGGAGATAGTAAATGTGAAGAGCAATGAAATTCTTATCAAAAGAAGACTCGACAGAGGGGTGGAAGTTGTCTCTTCAAGCTTTCCTGTTCTAATTACAGTTCATAGCTCAGCACCCGACTGCCGTCCACGGAATGCAAAACTACTGATGAAGTATAAGCATGCAAAAACCGTTACGGAAATTCAGGATATGAGTGAAGATTATCTCGACATTTTTCAAAACCGCAGCTATCTTAAAATTGAAGAATGGAGTGTTAACGATATTGTAGTTGATGAAGAAGCTCTCGGATTAGGTGGCTCTCCTACCAAAGTTAAAAAAATTGAAAACGTGGTTTTCAAAGCCAAAGAATCTAAAAAATTAACACCATTGGATGAAGATATCGATATGTTAATGAAGGAACTTATTGAAAATCACACCATTGGTTAATAGTCCAGGTCTAACAATTAAATTGAATTATCGTGAATAACATATTTGTATATTGTGAAATTGAAGATAGGGAAATAGCCGATGTAAGTCTGGAACTCCTTACTAAAGGTAAATCTCTAGCCAAACAATTGGCTTGCAAACTCGAAGTTATCGTTTTGGGTAGCGACCTCAATGGAATTGAAAATAAACTTTATAAATACGGTGCTGATGTAGTTCATGTGGGCGACGATAAGCGATTATCTCCCTATCTCACCCTTCCCCATAGTAAAGTAATTGTTGATTTATTTACCAAAGAAAAACCTCAGGTCGGACTTTTTGGAGCTACTTCCATTGGAAGGGATCTGGCTCCAAGAATTGCCTCTGCTATGAAATGCGGACTTACCGCCGACTGTACCAGCCTTGAGATTGGTGAACACTATGAGAAGAAAACAGACACCAAATATGAGAATTTATTGTATCAGATTCGTCCTGCGTTTGGTGGCAATATTGTAGCTACTATTATTAATCCGGAAACCCGTCCGCAGCTCGCCACCGTTAGGGAAGGTGTAATGAAAATGGAAGTTTTCGACGAGGCTCATAAAGGCGAATTAAAGAAAATTAATGTAGATGAATTGTTTGACGATGCCGATTTTGTTGTTAAAGTAATCGAAAGACATATCGAAAATAAAAAGGTAAATATTAAAGGTGCCGGAATTATTGTTGCAGGTGGTTATGGAGTTGGTTCGAAAGAGAACTTCAAATTACTTTATGACCTGGCAGAAGTTCTGGGTGCCGAAGTGGGTGCTTCCAGAGCTGCTGTAGATGCAGGTTTTGCTGAGCATGAAAGACAAATTGGACAAACAGGTGTTACCGTACGGCCAAAATTGTATATTGCCTGCGGGATTTCCGGACAGATTCAACACCGGGCCGGGATGACAGAGTCTTCTATGGTAATTTCCATAAACACTGACGAAAAAGCACCGATTAATCAAATTGCAGATTATGTAATCACAGGCGATATAGCTGTGACTATCCCCAAAATGATTAAGTATTACAAAAAGAATTCAAAATAACATGGAGTTAAATTTTTTAACCAGGAAATAATGGCAAATTTTTACAACGATAATAAAGACCTTAAATTTCATCTTTCTCACCCACTGATGAAAAAAATTGTGAGTCTGAAGGAAAAAGATTTTGTTGACTCAGCAAAATTTGACTATGCACCTGTCGATTTTGAAGACGCAATGGACAGCTATGAAAAGACGCTGGAAATTGTAGGTGAAATTTGTGGTGATGTAATTGATCCAAATGCTGAATCTGTCGATAAAGAAGGTCCTCAGCTTATCAATAATGAAGTGGTTTATGCCCGTGGGACTCAACAAAATCATGAAGTTCTTACCAAAGCAGGATTAATAGGGATGTCTTTACCCAGAATGTACGACGGACTTAATTTTCCTATGGTACCTTATGTTATGGCAGCAGAATTAGTGAGTCGTGCCGATGCAGGTTTCGCGAATATCTGGGGGCTTCAGGATTGCGCTGAAACAATGCATGAGTTTGCATCTGAAGAGCTGAAAGCTGAATTTCTACCCAGATTTGCTAAGGGTGCTACCGCTGCAATGGTATTGACAGAACCTGATGCAGGCTCAGATCTTCAGGCTGTGCAATTGAAAGGAAAACAAATTAGCGCCAGCTACGATAAGGATACAGATACTTATTTTCTGAATGGTGTAAAAAGATTTATCACCAATGGTGATGCAGATATTTCACTGGTTTTAGCCAGGTCTGAAGAGGATACAGCAGATGCACGCGGGCTTTCACTCTTCGTTTACGATCGCGAACATAAGGCTGTGAAAATAAGACGAATTGAAAATAAGCTTGGAATAAAGGGCTCTCCTACTTGTGAAATGGTATTTACAAATGCTCCTGCTAAATTAGTGGGAGACAGAAAAATGGGCCTCATAAAATATGTGATGTCTCTTATGAATTCCGCGCGATTAGGCATTGGTGCTCAATCGGTTGGACTGGGAGAAGCTGCGTATCGTGAAGCTGTAAAGTATGCAAAAGAAAGGGTGCAGTTTGGTAAAGCTATTATTGAATTCCCTGCCGTTTACGAAATGCTGAGGATGATGGATGTGAAAAATAAAGCTATGAGAACTTTATTGTATGAAACAGCCAGATATGTAGATGTTTATAAAGCATATACCTTTATTTCCGAAGACAGACCACTGACTGCCGAGGAAAGACAGGAATCTAAAAAATATCAAAAGGTTGCCGACGTATTCACTCCTTTGTTAAAGCTTGTGTCTTCAGAATATGCAAATTCAATAGCATACGATTCACTTCAAATACACGGGGGAGCCGGATTTATGAAAGATTTTCCCATAGAAAGAATTTACCGCGATGCACGTATAACTTCAATTTATGAGGGTACTTCTCAATTACAAGTGGTAGCCGCTATTAGAGGAGTTAGTACCGGTGCTTATCTTAGCCGTATTCAGGAATTTGATGCTGAAAAAGTAATGCCAGAACTCGAATATCTGAAAAAAATGCTTCAGGATATGACATCTGAATATCAAAAAATGGTTGATCTGGTTAATGAAAAGAAAGATCCCGAATACCTCGATTTTCATGCAAGACGACTCGTGGAAATGGCAGGGAATATTATTATGGGGTACCTTCTTCTTCAGGACACAGTGCGGGATGAGGAATTTAAGATTACCACAGAACTATTTATCAGAAACGGTCGTTCTGAAAATAAACAAAAAGCTGATTATATTATGAACTCTGAAATAAAAGACCTCGGAATCTTTAAGTTTCAGAATTAAAATAGACTTAAATAAATTAAGGGGCATTCATTCTGGATGCCCTTTTTTGTACTCAGTAATTAAATTTCCATCTGGTAATTGCCTTTGCCAATTAAGCATAAAATAAAAACAAAAATTAAATATTCCTGTAAAAACGGGTCAATCCCTACAAGTTTGTTAATAACTTAACAATTATTTAAGGTATTAACTTTAATTCTAAAAAGAAAAATCCCCAATATTGTGGTATGGATTTTGAGCATGTATGGATATAAGCGAAGAAAATGGAAAATCTTATAAATAAATTGGTAAAGCTTCTGAAGAATAAAGTAAATCAGAATAATATTGAAATCCAGTATAATCAGGATGAAATCAGAAGGCTTTTGAATACTGAATTCGGCAAGGATAAAGAGAATAAAACGCTCAAAGAAAGAAGCCTGATAAACGAGGAACTATTCATGGAAAATGAAGATTTTATGCACTTGCAAATTCAATTGAGCGAATTCAGTGAAAAATATGCACACTTATTTGAGTCCATTCAAAAAGAAATACCCAAACAGGAGGACAGATCCTCCATACCTTATTTTACAAAGACTGTGGAGGGAGAAATGGTTTTTGAACCAGGTCACCCCCAGTTTTTTAATGCACATTTCTTTAATAAGCTTCTGAAATATTATCAGGAGAATGAGGATTATGAAATGTGCGACTATCTGGTTAAAGTGAAAAGTACAGAAAATAAATTTTAGACTTTCTTTTTATTCCGGTATCTTAGTGCCATATTATTCATTTTTCTAATATGGACATTCATTATAATTTTGTTGTTATCGGTGCCGGAAACCTTGGCACACGACTTTCACTTGCTTTAAAAAAAGCAGGACATACCCCTTTGCATATTATTAGCAGAGATCAGAAAAAGGCTGGAAGGCTTGCCGATAAGCTTGGCGCAAGTTATGGCTCTGAGCTTAATATCGACAAGAAAGCAGATATTGTTTTCATAACAGTAAATGATGACTCTATCCCGAAAATAGTGAAAGCCCTTCCAAAATCAAATGCGCTATATGTGCATTCGTCCGGAAGTACAGCCCTCTCAGTTTTTGATAGTTTCCATGAAAATTATGGGGTATTTTATCCTCTTCAGAGCTTTACTGCTGATGTGAAAATTAATTTTCGAAAAATTCCTATTCTCCTTGAGACGACTAGTAATGAGAATTATTACAAACTCGAAAATATTGCCAATTCAATTTCAGACAATGTTTTGATAATGGATTCTGAAACACGGTTAAAATCTCACGTTGGTGCAATAATAGCAGCAAATTTAGGCAATCATATAATTTGTCTGGGTGAAAACTATCTGGTGAGAAATAATATCCCTGTCGAAATAATTCATCCTTTACTCGATGAAATGGTTAGAAAGATAAAGGAACTAGGTGCAAAAAATGCTCAAACAGGACCTGCAAGAAGGAAAGATATGGGGAGTATTAAGAAACATATTGAATTGTTGAAAGATGATACTGACTTGCAAAAAATGTATACTTTTGTTAGTAACAGTATAGTAAATTTCTATTCCGATAGTAATTCTGAAGATTAATGACAAATTTTAAAGGTGATCTAAAAAAAGTGAAAGCTTTTGTTTTCGATGTTGATGGAGTTTTTTCCAATTCAAAAGTGGTATTGCATCCGAGTGGTGATTTGATGAGAACGATGAATGTTAAGGATGGTTTTGCTTGTTTTTATCTTGTTAAAAAGGGATTTCCAATTGCTATTATTACCGGTGGGGATTCAGAATCAGTGAGAATTAGATTCGAAAAACTGGGGATTACGGATATTTACATGAAATCGACAGATAAGCTGACTGATTTTAATGACTTTTTAAATAAGTATAATTTAAAGCCAGAAGATATTTTATATATGGGAGATGACTTGCCCGATTATCCGGTTATGAAACGGGTTGGATTTCCTACCTGCCCTTCCGATGCCGTGGAGGAAATTAAAGCTATTTCAAGCTATATCTCTGATAAAAATGGAGGAGAAGGTTGCGTGCGGGATGTCATAGAACAGGTTATGAGATTGAATGGTGAATGGTTGGAGGCTAAAGCTTTTATATGGTAATTACATAAAGATTATTAAAGTGATTAATTCATTTTTTAAATTATTGAGAGTCCCGAATTTGCTAATTATTGCTGCTACTCAGTATTTGATACGATATTTTATTATCAAACCATTTCTAAGTGTAAATAATTTCGAACTGCAATTTTCAGACTTTCATTTCTTTCTGTTAGTATTGTCTACTATCCTTATTGCCGCTGGAGGTTATGCTATTAACGATTATTTCGACACAAAAACAGATAGATTAAACAAACCTTCAAGAGTGGTTATCGATGTTAAAATTAGCCGTGGATTTGCAATTAAAATTCATTCTGCATTAAGTGTAATTGGCGTACTCATTGGTGTATATCTTTCATTCTATATCGGCATCCCAATGATATCTGTTGTTTTCTTCCTTGCTTCCGGATTGCTGTGGTTTTATTCTATGACATATAAAAAGGAATTCCTGATAGGAAATCTGATTGTTAGTCTCCTCACCGGAATAGTGCCAATTATGGTGGTTTTGTTTGAAATTCCATTGCTAAATAAAGTCTATGGTGAAATTATGTTAAGAGTAGGATCGAATTTTAATTATATTTTTTATTGGGTTCTTGCTTTTGGCTTTTTTGCTTTCACCACCAACTTTATCCGGGAAATAATAAAAGACGCTGAAGACTTTGAAGGCGATTCTGCTTATGGAATGAATACTATACCCATTGTGCTTGGAATAAGGACCAGTAAAATCATTATTAATGTACTAAGCTTTTTGTTCCTTGCTTCCCTTGTATTCCTGTTACTAAAGTATATAGTTTTTACAGGCTCTGGATTCGATTATATATCATCATTGTATTTTGCTTTACTAATTTTCTTGCCCACACTCTTTATAATCTATAAAGTGACCATGGCAAAAACAAAGGAAGATTATCATCTGGCGAGCGCGGTTTTAAAATTCATCATGCTCTTTGGCATCTTGTATTCAGTGGTAGTGTTTATTATTATGGAGTATAAGCTAAATTGATGATGGATGCTGCTTGAAAAGATTAAAGAATATTCAATTATCCTGGCTACTCAGTCACCGCGACGTCATTATTTAATGAAGGAGGCCGGATTTAAATTCAGAATTACTAATCTGCATTCCATTGAAGAGGATTTCCCTGAAGGATTAAACAAATTTGAAATACCTGTATTTCTTGCCGAATTGAAATCAAAAGCATATTCTAAACCGCTTAAAAATAATGAGATACTTATAACAGCCGATACCATTGTATGGCTTGAAGGGAAGGTAATTGGGAAACCTATTGATCGTGATGATGCTATGAAAATACTTCAGAAATTATCCGGCAATATGCATGAGGTTATAACCGGGGTATGTATTCGTACTTCAACAAAAAACATTTGTTTTCACGCTCATTCTGAGGTCTGGTTCTCAAAAATATCCAACGAGGAGTTAAATTACTATATTGATAACTTTCAACCTTTTGATAAAGCAGGTGCTTATGGCATTCAGGACTGGATTGGTTTTATTGGCATAGAACAAATAAAGGGATCCTATTTTAACGTAATGGGACTCCCTATTCAAAAATTATATCACGAATTGGAAAAATTTATTTCCTGAAAAATTTTAAAAATGAAAGTCAGATTAACTATTCTCATCATCCTCCTTTCGTCACTATCCCTTCATGCAGACGAAGGTATGTGGATTCCCTTACTTTTAGAGAAATACAATATTTCAGACATGCAGGAGAAAGGCTTTAAACTTAGCGCGGAAGACATCTATAGTATTAACCATTCCAGTCTCAAAGATGCTGTTGTTATTTTTGGCAGTGGGTGCACGGGTGAAGTGGTTTCGGAAGAAGGGCTGCTGTTTACCAATCACCATTGCGGCTATGGTTATATTCAATCGCATAGTTCTGTTGAAAAGGATTATCTTGAGAATGGCTTTTGGGCAATGGACCAAAGTATGGAACTCCCCAACGAAGGTATTAAGGTTACTTTTTTAATAAGAATTGAAGATGTAACAAGTGCAGTTCTGGCAGGAGTTGAAGGGAGCAACGACGAAATGGATGGGTGGAAACAGATTCAAACGAATATTAAAAGTCTGGTTGAAAATGCAACCACCGGAAATCATTATGAAGCTCTCATTAAGCCTTTTTATTATGGTAACGAGTATTATATGTTTGTGTATGAGGTATTCAGGGATGTTCGCCTGGTTGGTGCCCCGCCGGAATCGATAGGTAATTACGGAAAAGATTTTGACAATTGGATGTGGCCCCGACACACGGGCGATTTTAGTGTGTTCAGAATTTATGCCGACCATAAAAATCAACCGGCAGAGTATTCTCCCGATAATGTTCCTTATAAACCGAAAAAATTCCTTCCTGTTTCACTTGCCGGAGTGGAGGAAGGAGATTTTACCATGGTGATGGGCTACCCTGGAACAACCACGCAGTTTTACACCAGCGATGCAATCGACCTCTTTGTGAATAAATCCTATCCGAAAAATATTGCGCTTCGTGATGAGAGATTGTCAATTATGGATAAATATATGAGAGGTGATGATAAAATACGCATACAGTATGCGGCAAAATTTCGCAGGATTAGTAACTCCTGGAAAAAATGGCAGGGGATTATCCTCGGAGTTAATAAAACTTCGGCCATAGATGTGAAACGCGATGAAGAAAAGATATTTATTGAGTGGGTGAATGAAGATACTTCTCGTTTAAAAAAATATGGTTCTGTACTTGAAAACCTGAAGCAAAAGTATTCCGATCTGGAGAAATACATATACGTCTATGATTTTGCCGGTGAGGCACTTATGACAAATGAACTTATGAACTACATTAAAGAAATGAACTCTTTGATCCGCGAAAATCAGAATAAAAGTCTGGATGAAAAAATACTTGCCGGAGAGGCATTGCTGACACGTTCTGAAAAATTCTTTAAAGATTATAATTCAGATATCGACAGAGAAACTTATGCAGCTATGTTAACGGCATTTAAGAATAATATTCAAGCTGAATTTTATCCTGATTTGTATGAAAAAATTCAGAAGAAGTATAAGGGTGATATAAAAAAATATACAGACTTTGTTTATGCTAAGTCAAAGTTTATAGACCTAAACTCAGTTATCCAATTGCTGAAAGACTATCCGCAAAATGAGGAAAAACTCATTAAGTTTATAAACAAAGAAGAACTATTTGCTGATTATCAGTCAATTGCAAGACTTTATTCCGGCAAAGTGAATAAGCCCTACAGAGATATTAATCTTGAAATCAATAAGCTATATAAACTATATGTTGCGGCACTTAAGGAAATGAATCTAAGCCAAAAAATGTATCCCGATGCAAATTTTACTATGAGAGTAGCATACGGAGAGGTGGAAGGCTACAATCCACTTGATGCCGTTCATTACGACTTTGAAACAAGTCTTGATGGTATTATCGAAAAGTATAAAAAAGGCTTTGAGGACTATACCATCCCGGAAAAGTTAATTGAACTTTACTACGAAAAGAATTATGGTAATTATGCAGACGAAGAGGGATTTATGCCTGTTTGTTTTGTCGCCTCTAATCATACTTCCGGTGGCAATTCGGGTAGCCCGGTAATAAATGCTAACGGACAATTAATCGGTTTGAATTTCGATAGAAACTGGGAGGGAACCATGAGTGATTTCTTTTACGATAAATCCATCTGCCGGAATATTGTGGTTGATATCAGATATGTGCTTTTTATTATAGATAAATATGCTGGAGCCGGGTATTTAATTGATGAGATGGAGTTAGTTAATTCGAAGTAATTTACATATTCCATCCCATTATTTTAGACGCGATAGGATACAAAAAATTTCCTTTATCAATAAAAAGGCCTTGAGAATAGATCTAAACAATGAGATTTAGAGATGAACCATGTTTGATGGTATAGAAAAAAATATATGATTGATTATACAAATTGCAGAATAGAGAAAGTTGCTGTTCATAAGGTAGGAAATAAAACTAAACAGGAAGATCTTCATCTTTCTAAATCTTTGCTGGATACTTCAAATGAGAAATTAGAGGGAATGCTTTTAAGATATTTCCTAAATCCTTTTTCAGCACCTGAGTTTCATTCATTTACTTTTAGCAACGATGACTTTACATTGAATCCTATTTTCGTATTTGCTTCGCAAATATTCGATAGTGTGGAATCATTTCACTCTAATTCTGTGAATCTGGCAAAACATCTTTTTGAGCTTTCTGTGCATCCTAATATTAAATCGGGTGACTTATTCCTGGCATATTTCTCCAATATTAGTTTTGAAGATGAAATGACAGATGCAATTGGGATTTATAAATCGGAGAATAAACATAGCTTTCTAAAGCTGGAGAAAAGTAATGACGATTTTATAGTCTATTCTGAAGACGGAATTAATATCGATAAACTGGATAAAGCTTGCTTAATATTCAATACCGATAGGGCCAATGGTTATAAGGTTTGCAGTATCGATAAGTCTAATAAAACAATTGATGCGCATTTTTGGAGAGACAATTTCCTGCAAATTAAACCATGTGCCGATAGCTATCATCTCACAAAAGATTTTATGAATATTACTAAAAACTTTGTGACTAAAAAACTAACAGAGGACTTTGAAGTCAGTAAAGCCGATCAGATTGATTTGCTGAATCGTTCGGTGGAATATTTCAAAAACAATGAATCCTTTGATAAGCAAGGTTTTGAGAATGAAGTTTTTATTGATCGTGAGGTCATCAAATCCTTTCAAAATTTTGACGAAGCATACAGAAAAGATAATGAAATTAAAATTGATAATAATTTTGAAGTCTCCCCTCAGGCAGTAAAAAAGCAGTCTCGCATTTTTAAAAGTGTATTGAAATTAGATAAGAACTTTCATATCTACATTCATGGCGACAGACAACTTATTGAACAAGGTGTTGATAAAGACGGAAGAAAGTATTACAAGATTTATTTCGAGAATGAAAGATAAACCTCAATTTAGAAACACGGATTTATTTTATATATTTGTGTTACCTTTTTATAAAAAATAACACGATGACATTAAAACGTTTTGGGGTTTCATTGGAAAACGATTTGCTGGAGAAACTGGATGAGTTTGTCGAAAGAAAAATGTTCCCTAATCGTTCTCAGGCTATCAGACATCTTATACATAAAAATACTGTGGAGGAACAGTGGGAAAATGATGAGCTTGTTGCCGGTGCAATCGTACTTATTTACGATCATAATTTACGTGAATTGCATGAAAAAGTAAACGCACTCCAACACGAATACAATTGCCTTACCATTGCCGGTCAGCATATTCACCTCGATAGCAATCATACCCTCGAAGTAATCACCGTTAAAGGAAAATCAAGTAAGTTGACGAAACTCGCCAATAAACTTACTGCCATTAAAGGTGTAAAGCATGGCGAACTGGTGAAAACAGGAATTGACTAATTTTTTTGAACTTAAGGTAACACGAATATTTTAAACGTAACAATATATGAGTAATAGAACTTTACTTTTGGTCATGGCAGCTTTTATGCTATCAGCAAATCTTAATTCTCAGTCAGTTACCGATACGCTTAGCATTAATGAGCTGGTAGTAACCGGAATGAGAGTGGATATTGCAAGAAAAAACCTCCCGATGAACATTTCTGTCATCACTGAAGATCAAATTGATGAGATAGAGGAGTCCGCCGTTTTATCTATGGTAAGCCGAAGAATTCCCTCTTTGTTCGTTAACGAACGTGGGGTTACGGGTTATGGAAGGGTAGGCAGTTCATCTGCCGGAAATATTTCGGTTAGGGGTGTGGGTGGAAATCCTAATTCCCAGATTCTGGTTCTGGTGGATGGCCATCCTCAATACATGGGGATATTTGGTCATCCTCTTCCAAATAATTATGTTTCGTCCGACTTGCAAAGGGTGGAGGTTATCCGCGGACCTGCATCAATTCTGTATGGGTCGAATGCCATGGGTGGAGTGTTGAATTTTATTACAAAAGAACAAAAGGAAGACGGGGTTTCCGGCAGCATGCGTCTGGGTATGGGATCATTCAACACCCAAAAACTAATGACTAATACCGGTTTCAAAAAAGGAAAACTCGATTTTTTTATTTCCTACAATCACGATGAAACCGATGGTCATAGAGAGAATATGGATTTCAGAATCGATAACTCATTCGCAAAACTGGGCTACAAGTTTAACGAAAATTTTAAGCTCACAGCCGATTTCAATATTGCCGACATGAAAGGTCTGGATCCGGGAATGGTCGATTCCACAGAAGATGTTTTTGTCGCAAATATGGTAAGGGGAAAAACTTCTCTTTCCCTGATGAATAAGTTTGATAAAATGGAGGGTGGCGCTTTTGCCTTCATGAATTTTGGGGATCATAATTTTTCAGACGGATGGGTTTCTAAGGATGAAAATTTCGGTTTCTCTGCTTTTGAAGGATTGAAACTGATTAAAGCTAATCTTATTACCCTGGGAATTGATCATAAGTCTTATGGAGGAAGGGGGAACATTGCTTTCCCGCCGGCCAATGCAAATAAATGGCTGGAAGTAACAGAAACAGGAGCTTATGTAATTGTTCAGCAAAATTTGTTTTCCAATACAATTAGTTTAACAGCTGGTGGAAGATACGAAAGTCATTCTCTTTTTGGAAGTCAGTTTATTCCTCAGACAGGTATTTCGGTTAATGTTATTGATGATATGAGTATTAAAGCTTCTTATTCTGAGGGATATAGAAGTCCTACTATAATGGAGCTCTATCTTTTTGCTCCAAATTCGGAGCTTCTGCTCGAAGAAAGTAAAAATATTGAGGCAGGCATTTCAAATACATTTTTGGGAGGGAAACTTAATACCGAAATCACACTTTACAATGTTAAAGGGAGCAATCTTATAGTTATGGATTATTCCAACGCTCCTCCACCATCCAGAAAAAATTCGGGTGAGTTTAATCATAAAGGAATTGAACTTGAGGCTAATTTTCTTAGCGAAAAAAATATGTCTGTTGATTTCAGTTATTCATTCCTGCACATGGATAACCCACGCCTGTCGGCTCCTGAACATCAGCTGTTCACCGGCGTAAATTATAATATTGATAAGTTCTTTTTTGCACTTCAGGCGAATTATATTGCCGGGCTATACATCTCAACCACTTCGGAAGTACTTAACCAAAATATTACTGAAAATTATTTCTTGCTGAGTGCAAGTGCGAAATATCAACTTTCGGAAAATACAGAGTTCTTTGTTAGCGGTAAGAATCTATTAAATAGGATTTATCAGATAGATTATGGTTATGTAATGCCGGGTATCAATTTTATGACCGGAATTGCTGTGAAGTTTTAAGAAGTGGGTATTTGGCGTTTTAGCTTCGCTGAGCTCGTAAACTCGGTTCTTGCAAAGACTAATTAAATGTCTGGTCTATCAATTCGAACATTCCGGTATACTGTCCTGCCACATCAATTATTTCCTGATCTTTCACTGTTTGGAGGAGGTATTCAATTAAAAAGTAACCATCCTGTGATTTTACTTCAACAGTGGCTTCAAGGATCGGATATTTTATTACCGATGTTTCTGTTGTTATAAGAATATATGCTTCGACAATTTTATTAGGAAGTCTTTCTGGCGAGTCTGTGTATTTATAATAATATATACCTGAACTTAATTCATCCAAAGAGGGTGAGTTTACATCAAAATATACAAGAATACTACTACCGGATATATCCCGTATCTGGGGATTAAATGTTCCATCAGTGAAATTAATGTCATAGTCAGAACTTAATGAATCCATGTTCTCTCCCCAAATTTCAATAATTGCATTTGGCGTTTCAAATTCTGTATCATCCATTATAAATCCATTCCAGCCAGCTTCCAGTTCATACGGATTTTTTTTAACATCCGGACTTGGATCTTCCGTTTCACATGATGTAATTATAGTCAGTAATCCCAAGATAATGACCGTAAAAAATACTCTGATTCCCATTGTAAAAAATAAAAGTGATCGCAATTTACTAAAAACATTCAAACAAACCATAAACGGGAATTAACTTTAAAAGTTACAGTTCTTTTATGAACGTGCTAATTATGATAGTGAGTTAGTTGTTTTATAAGACAAAAAAACCTCCTTTAGTCTTTTACAATACTAAAGGAAGGTCAGTTTTAACATGCAAAACCTTACTATTTCCCCAAATAACCTTCAGGATCTACAGCCGTATTTTCTATTCTTACTTCATAATGCAGATGAGGCCCGGTCGACAATCCGGAACTCCCTACCTTACCAATCAGTCCACCTTTTTTAACTTCCTGATTCACTTCCACCAGAACTTCATCCAGTTGGGAATAAAAAGTAGTATAGGTTTCATCGTGTTTTATTGTTATGAACCTTCCAGCTCCTTTGGGATCATAACCTGCGTCTGCAACAACTCCGTCTGCACTGGCAACAACATCTGTGCCCAAGGGCGCTGCAAGGTCGATTCCTTTGTGCAATACTTCTTTTTTTGTAATGGGATGTATCCGCATACCAAATCCCGAAGTCATGGTTACTTTACTAATGTCAACCGGTGAAATAGAAGGTGGCGAAGGAGCCGCCTTTGACAGGCTGGAGATATTAATACTTACTGATTTGTTGGTGTCGGAAGTATTAAAACTCATAAGAACTAAGAGTAAAATTATGCTTACCAGGCTAAAGGCAATGCGTGGCATATTTTTTATTTTATCGTGTGTTTTCATCATTTTTAATCTTTTAATTGTAATTATTTTTGAAAATGAACTTCCAATAAGGGAAGAGTAATTGTAGTTTATATGACTAAGAATCAGATTCATATACTTCAATCTGTCAACACCGGATTCTAAAACAAATCGATCGGCTAAATATTCATGAGATTCAGATAGTTTCCGTTTCATGATCCAATAAACCGGGTGAAACCATAAAAAAATGCGCAAAAATTCATAGAATATTACATCGGCAAAGTGATATTGCCGGATGTGGGCTTTTTCATGTTTTAAAATCACATTCAGGGAATCAGAATCGTAATCGTGAGGATTCAGGAAGACATAGTTTATGAAAGAAAAAGGCAGAATTTTTTGTCTTACTGACACCAGTTTTAGTTTTTCATCTTTAGTTATACCATATTTTTTGATTAATTGGATTTTTAAATAAATGCTATGGAGGGTTTGAAATAAAAGTATTGCTCCAATTATAATATATGTCCATTTTATGAGGTGGAAAAAAGTAAGGAAAGATAAATTCTGTGGACTATTAATAGTTTCCTCACCACTGAAATATGACATTGCCATTTCAATTTCAGGAAGGTTTTCAAAGTTTTTTATAAAGGAACTTTTTAATTGTATTTCAAAATGAATTAATGGAATTATGATAGCTAAAAAAGGAGCAATCAACATGAATATTCTGTCAAAAAACGGATCAGTTTTCCTCTTACCCGAAATATACCAAACAAAATACAGTCCGGTTAATACAAAACTGAGCTTTAGAAAATAGATTATAATTTCCATGCTTATTTCTTCTTAGTTGCTATTTCTTCTTCCACAATCTTTTTTATAGCTTCGAGATCCTGTATGCTGAGATCATTTTCACTCGTAAAAAAAGATGCAAATCCGGAATAATTATTATTGAAATAATTCTTCAATACACTCTTAAAATGTCCCTTGATATAATCACTTTTTGGTGTCAAGGAGTAATATTCATGCACCTTACCATAGCTTGTGTATCCAATAAAACCCTTCTTTACAAGGATTCGGATAATTGTTGTAACCGTTGTATAAGCGGGTTTAGGTTCAGGAAATTCAGCTACAATATCTTTTACAAAAGCTTTTTCAAGCTTCCAGATATAATGCATGATTTGTTCTTCTGCCTTTGTTAATTCTTTCATTCTTCAAACATACGACTAATAAATTAGTTATGCAACTAAAAAGTTAATTATATGATTAAAATATTAGTTATACAGATTTTTTAGTTGAGTAAAGGAAGATTACGCTAGCAAACCATCCTTCGGCCCTTCGACCCTTCGACAATCTCAGGGACCTCAAGCTCAGGAACCACCACACCAACCTACCCGCGTTCCTTCAAAGCATAAATAGCAAAACTAGCCAACCAATGACCTCCCTCATAATTACCATCTGTAACCGATGACAAGGAATAAATAATATGATCATCGGCAATTTTATTAAGATGCTGTAGGTCGGGAGTATTCCTGGCTAGTCCATATAAACACCAGGCCCGGCTGAAGTTTACACCGTCGAGATGCACTAATTGCCCATCGGTTCTGTCGTTTACAATACCTGGTTGCAGAGTGAATTCAGGATTTGAAAGTTCGGGTAAAAATTCTTTCAACCAAACTTCGAATTCTTTTTGATTTAGCACTTTCCTCATAATATCTGCCTCCTGCAGGCAAGGTGAAAGGAAATCGTATCCACCCGGTTCCCAATTCATGGGACAGTTTTTATCATCGGTATAAAAGTTTCTGGCACTTTCTTCAATGACAGATTTTAAGGCTTCATTATCTGAAATCAAAGCGTAATCATAGGCAAAGCTTAATCCGAATGCCGTATTTGAATGCGTACCCTCCC
The DNA here is from genome assembly GCA_021740585.1 of Bacteroidales bacterium. Taxonomy (GTDB): domain Bacteria; phylum Bacteroidota; class Bacteroidia; order Bacteroidales; genus JAGLSB01. The sequence continues at coordinate 22,570 of JAIOZM010000030.1, read as the reverse complement.
TTATGGGATATTGCAATTTAGGCAGAAACTCAATATAATTGTTAACTATCAAATTAGTCAACGGCTTCAGATTTGCACTTAATTCCTTAGCCAGTTCAACCTCCCAGGTTTCAAGTTCTTCGGCAAGTTTTAATAACCACGCCCAGCCGTAGGTTCTCTCGTAGGTGGTGTTATGTTCACCCAGAAAATATTCAACTTCCTTTAAAATATTTTTAGCCGATATTCTTTCTGCAAGCATTACTTTTATCGTATCGGCTCCATCTAAATCAGGGAATTCCTTCAATAATCTTACCAGAGACCAATGCCCATGAACTGATGAATGCCAGTCGAAACAACCGTAAAAGGCAGGGTGGAGTTCTGCCGGCGACTTTAAATCGCTTGCACTCCCGATTACCTGACCAAGTTTATTCGGATACTCTTGTACAATGCAGGCTATAGGTAAATTAGCCAGCCGGTTGGCCTGGGAAAGATCAAGAAGTGGTATTGGAGTCTTTGAAATATCATACTGAACCTTAGGTTCTTTTGAGTCATTATTACAGGAAAACAGTATTAAAATCAGACTTAGGAATATTGAAATACAAAGTTTTTTCATTTATTGAAATTTGAATAATTATAATGTGAATGCTTAGGCTAATATAGAAATTATAAAATTTACTACCACCAGATTTCTTCTGTTTGTATTTTTTGAGCTATATTTAAAAGTCTTAAATCTATATCTAAATTCAGGAATTTAATATAATTATAAACATCATATTTTTATGAAAACGAAAAAAGTACCCATCGTTTGGGGTGTTATAGGAGCGGGTGATGTCTGCGAAGTAAAAAGTGTTCCTGCCATATATAAAAATAAAGATTCCATCGTTAAATCGGTGATGAGAAGAGATTTATCAAAGGCTAAAGATTATGCTTCCCGTCATAAAATTGCCAATGCATATGATTCGGCTGATAAGATTTTCGATGATCCGGAAATTGATATAGTATACATTTCAACACCTCCTTCAACTCATGCTGAATATGCTTTCCGTGCAGCTAAAGCCGGGAAAGCAGCTTATGTTGAAAAGCCGATGGCAAAAACCTATCAGGAATGTGTTAAAATGGTTGAAGCGTTTGAATCAGCAAATTTACCTCTTTTCGTAGCTTATTATCGTCGGACTTTACCCAATTTTTTAAAAGTTAAGGAGATAGTTGATGCGGGACTTATTGGGGAGATCAGGTATGTTAATATTGAAATGAATAAAACCCTCCAGCCCAATAATGTCGCTCTGCCCCGGGAAAACTGGAGGGTTAATCCGGAAGTGGCAGGGGGAGGTTATTTTTATGATCTGGCTTCGCATCAATTTGACTTTCTTGATTTTTTGCTGGGTCCTGTTGCAGAAGCCAAAGGATTCTCAGTAAATCAGGCTGGAATGTACAAGGCTGAGGATATGGTTGTGGCAAGTTTCAGATTTGAAAATGGCGTTCTCGGAAGTGGAAGCTGGGCTTTCAATACAGGCAAGGTGTCTGATAAAGATCTAACCACAATTGTGGGTAGTAAGGGACAAATTAGTTATCCCAGTTTTGGAGAGGCCAAAGTAATTCTGGAGACCGATAAAAATGGAAAGGAAGAATTTCAGTTTAAACTGCCTGAACATATACAGGCCAATCTGATTCAGACAATTAATGATGAATTGCTGGGTTTTGGAAAATGCCCGAGTAATGGAATAAGTGGAGCCAGAACTAATTTTGTTCTTGAATCGATACTTTACTGAGCATTGGTTAACTTAAATGTTTCATCCGTAAAGGACAAACATCAGGCATTGGATTAAGGCATAAATCCATAACATAGTTTGCATTTTTCGTCTAGTCTGTACGGTGGGAGATAAGCTTTCCTGAGGAAATTATTTCGAATGCAAACCCCATTATTTAGAATAAATATTTTTAATTGTTATTTTGATAACAAGTAAAATATTCCTGAAATCTATAAATTATCTTTGTTTCGGATTTTAATTCCCTTTTAAAACTTTAAATAGAATTATTGTTGTCCGGTAAAAATATGCGATTGCTTCGCAAACTATAATCAATCAATCGTTAAAATCATTGCGAGCGAAGCAATATTGTTGGATTTATTAGTCTTACCAGACAACAATGAAGTAAAATATAAACGTAAATGACCATTAGTCAATTGGTTGAACTCTTAGGCCTCGAAGTCGTTTGTGGGCAGGAAAGGATAGATGAAGAGGTTGAATTCGCCTTTGCCTCCGATCTTATGTCTGATGTCTTAACGCTTGATAAATCTGGTGTATTGCTTATTACTGGACTTGCTAATCCTCAGGCTGTCAGAACATCAGAAATCGCCGATGTTACTGCTATAATTATCGCCAGAGGAAAAACCATTACACAAGAAATGTCCGATCTGGCTGAAGAAGGAAATATGATCCTTCTCACCAGTAAACTTTCAGTCTTTAAAATTGCCGGCGAATTGTATTCAGCGGGCATAAAAGCAATTTATTAGCTTTTTCTAAATTAATGAATTTCGGTTTCCCTATGAGACTTCAATATATGATATCAGGTGGAGATTTTAATAATGCGGGTGCTGCAGCCAGCTCTCTTAAAAAGATATTGAAACAGCTGAGTATTGATTCTGAGTTGGTAAGGAAGATTGTAGTAGCTTTGTATGAAGCTGAAGTGAATGTGGTTGCTCATGCTTATTCCGGGCTTATTAACATTGAATTAGACCATGAAAAAATTTTGATTGTAATTCAGGATGAAGGTCCGGGAATACCTGATATCGACAAGGCGATGGAGGCAGGATTTTCAACTGCCAGCGAAGAAGTTCGTTCTATGGGTTTTGGAGCCGGAATGGGACTTCCAAATATTAAAAAAAATACCAGCACTCTTAGTGTTGAAAGTGAGGTGGGTAAAGGGACAAAACTTGAAATGATCATTTATCTTAATACCTGATGGCTACTATTAAAGACGATAATTATTTTCATCATGCCTTAAAGGTTATGGACGATGTTTGCGTGGGGTGCACCCATTGTATGGCTATTTGTCCGACCCAGGCAATAAAAATTATTTCCGGAAAGGCTGTAATAAGTGATAACAGGTGCGTTGATTGTGGAGAATGTGCCAGAATTTGTCCTGTTGATGCAATAATTGTTGAGCAGGATGATTTTAATCTTATTCATAATTATAAGGCCAGAGTGGCTCTGATCCCCGGAGTTTTTATTGGTCAGTTTCCGGAACGGGTCGAAACAGGAGACATTTATTCGGCCATTAAAAATCTTGGCTTCACACATATTTATGAAGTTGAAAACACTGTGGGCTTTATTTTGGAAGGTTTTGAGGATTATGAGAATCAAAATGAAGAGGGATTGAAAATATCTCCTTTTTGTCCGGCTATAATAAGACTAATACAAGTTAGTTTTCCCACTTTAGCGAAGAACATTGCAAAGATTAAACCCCCAATCGATATTGCAGCTCAATATTACAGACATAAATTACTTAAAGAAGGTTTTAAGGAAGAAGAGATCGGAATCTTTTATATTACTCCCTGTGCTGCAAAGATAGCCTCAGTGAAGAGTCCTGTTGGAGTAAAGGATTCAAAAATAGATGGGGTCATTAATATGCAATACCTTTACAATCAGGTTAATATTGAGTTGAGAAAGCCCGGACTTCAGAAGGAATATCAATTAAATCAGGATATGCTTTCTAAAGAAGGGGTTTTATGGAGTTTAACCGGAGGTGAGAAACCTCATCATTCCGGTAAATCTATAGCTATTGATGAAATTCATAATGTCAAAGAATTTCTTGAACAATTGGAGAACGAAGTATTCGAAAAAATTAACTTCCTGGAACTGAGAGCTTGTGATCAGAGTTGTGCCGGTGGACTTCTTTTAAGCGGGAATCGGTTTTTAACCGCAGACAGATTACGAAATCGCGCTGAGAAGTATCCACCATTAAAGGATAAAAGACTCTATAAAAAGAATACTGAAGATGATATCCATTTGGGCGATATTGAACCACGTCCTATGGAACGTCTCGATATAGATATTAATAAATCGTTCAAAAAGATGGCTCACAAGCAGAGACTTATGTGCTATCTGCCTGGCATCGATTGTGGTGTTTGTGGATTTCCCGACTGCCAGTCACTGGCAAATGAAATAGTGCAAGGCAAAGCAGGAATTTCGTATTGTATTTTTATGCAAAAGAAATTAGTGCAAAGAGGACTGCTGTCAAAGGAAAGTGCCGATGCGATAAATGCCAGAATATGGGGGGAAAACAGGTTTCAAAAAAATTGTGAAAAAAATGGAGCAACAAATGAACTTAGCTGAAATAATAAAAAGCCTGAATCTTAAAATCATCTCAGGTAAACTTAATCCTGAAACCAAAATTAAAGGTGTTTATGTTTCTGATCTGCTGTCAGATGTTATGGGAAACGCAAAAGCCGGAGATCTTTGGATAACTTTGCAGTCGCATAAAAACATAATAGCTGTTGCAGAATTGAAGGATATTTGCGCAATTCTTATTATTAATGGTGGTCAGCCTGATGAAGAAACCATTAAAAAGAGCAGGGAAGATGATATTCTTCTTCTTGGCACAGATGAATCTGCTTTTTCTATGGCCGGCCGGATCTATGAACTTTTTAAAAAACATGAATTGTTATAAAGGCGATCTTCACATTCATTCTGTCTTATCTCCTTGTGGTGACCTCGATATGAGTCCGGTGAATATAATAGAAGAGTCCCTGAGGAAAGGACTTGATCTTATTGCCATAACGGATCATAATTCGACCAGACATTGCGAGTCAGCCATGAAGTTGGGTGAAGAAAACGGTCTGTTTGTAGTTCCGGGATGCGAAGTTACTTCAAAAGAGGAGGTGCACTGTTTGGTTTATTTTGAAGATTTGGAAAAACTTAATCGCTTTCAGACATATATTGATAAGTATCTCATCAAAATTCCTAATGATCCGCAAAAATTGGGTTACCAGGTTCAGGTCGACAGAAATGAAAATATTATTTACGAGGAGAAGAATTCACTTTTCTCCGTTGTGGATCAAAGCGTTGAGGAAATTGCAGATTTTTGTCACGGGCTAAATGGTATCTTCATTCCGGCACATGTAAATAAAAAGATTAACAGTTTAATAAGTCAGCTGGGTTTCATCCCCCCCGATCTTAATTATGACGGGCTGGAGGTAAGGCCGGAATTAGAGTTCACAGACTTGAAATACTATATGAATAAAGCGGTAATTCTTCACACTTCCGACGCCCATTTTCTTAACGATATTGCAAAAAGATACTCTCTATTTCAAATGGAGAATTTGAGCTTTAGTGAATTGAAAAAAGCCTTTACATTGGAGGAAGGAAGAAAAGTAATGTTGAACCAATGAAGGAAATTGCATACCATATTTTGGATATATTGCAGAACTCACTAAGGGCTGAGGCCGGTGACATTAAACTGACCATTGAAGAAAGCCAAAGATCAAATAGCATAAGAATTTGTATAGAGGACGATGGTAAAGGGATGGAAAAGGAAATGTTGTTGAAAGTTTTTGATCCTTATACTACCAGCAGAACGAGCAGGAAAATTGGGATGGGATTATCTCTGTTAAAGTATCAGGCAGAATTATCAGGTGGGGGTGTTAATGTTGAAAGTGAAAAAGGCAAAGGAACCTCAGTAAATGTATGGTTTCAAAAGGACCATATCGACAGACAGCCATTAGGAGATATCGCCGGCGTGGTAAGAATAATGCTGGCTTCAGGTAATAATTGCAATTTTTTTTATAAACATAAAACAGATACTGCTGAATTTGAAATCTCCACAGATGAGATTAAGGCAAGTCTTGGTATCGAAGTTATATCAGATAATCAGTTACTTGAGCAGCTAAGAGAGTTGATTTATGAGAATCTTATAAGCATAGAATCGGAGTTAAATTGAATGGATATAAATTACTGTGAAATAAATAACAGATAATAGAAATAATTATCTTTGCGAACTGTTATATGACATAAATTCAAATTAATAAAATGAATAAAATAAAATCACTTGACGACCTGAAAAAGATGAGAGCCCAGGCTCAGACAGGCATAAATGTCCGGGAGAAATCCATAGATCCGGCCAGCCGTGTTCAGGTTAAAGTAGCAATGGCTACATGTGGAATTGCTTCAGGAGCAAAGGAAATTATGGATTTTTTTATCGAACAACTCGACCGACGGAGTGTGGAAGCAGTGGTTACTCAGACCGGGTGCATGGGCTACTGTTATGCAGAACCTACCATTGAAGTTACTCTTCCGGGACAAGAGCCGGTGGTTTTTGGTGATGTGGATAAAAAGAGAGCAGATCAAATTATAGAGATGTATATTAAAACCGGAGAATTGGTTGATGGAATTATCCCGGTTAATTACAGAACCATCGACAAATAAAGAATAAGGAGGAAAAGAAATGTCAAAATACAAAATGCATCTATTGGTTTGTGGAGGCACAGGTTGCAGAGCATCCGCAAGCGATGCCATAGTTGAGAATTTGAAAAAGGAGCTTAACAATCAGGGTCTGGATGAATCTGTACAGGTTATTATGACCGGTTGTTTCGGCTTTTGTGAAAAGGGACCAATTGTTAAGGTTGTACCCGATAATACTTTCTATACTGAAGTAAAACCAAGCGATGCAAAGGATTTAGTTGAAGAGCATATAATAAAAGGAAGAAAAGTTGAAAGACTTTTGTATAAAGATCCTGTTAAAAAAGTTACTGTTTCCGATGAGGAAGGAATGAGCTTTTACAAGAAACAACTTCGCATTGCGCTTCGAAACTGCGGATTTATTAATCCTGAAAATATAGAAGAATACATTGCCAGAGATGGATATATGGCGATTGGTCAGATTCTGTCAGAAAACACTCCTGAGGAGGTAATTGAAATAATTAAAGCTTCCGGACTCAGAGGCAGGGGTGGGGCTGGTTTTCCAACCGGATTAAAATGGCAATTAACCCGTCAGACAAAATCCGATCAGAAATATGTGGTGTGCAATGCCGATGAGGGTGATCCAGGTGCATTCATGGATCGATCCATACTGGAAGGTGATCCGCATTCAGTGCTGGAAGCGATGGCTATCTGCGGTTATAGTATTGGTGCCGATACAGGATTAATTTATATTCGCGCCGAGTACCCCTTGGCTATTAGCAGGTTGCTAACAGCTATTGGTCAGGCAAGAGAATTCGGATTATTGGGAAAAAATATTTTAGGTTCGGGATTCGATTTTGATATTGAATTAAAGTATGGTGCAGGAGCTTTTGTTTGTGGTGAAGAAACGGCTCTTATTCATTCCATGGAAGGGAAACGCGGGGAGCCAAGTTTAAAGCCACCTTTTCCTTCTGTTGAAGGCTATCTGAAAAAACCTACTAATGTTAATAATGTTGAGACTTTAGCAAATATACCTGCAATTATTTTAAAGGGACACAAATGGTTCAGTAGTATTGGAACCGAAAAATCAAAGGGAACCAAAGTTTTTGCACTGGCAGGCAAGATTAATAATGTTGGGCTTATCGAAGTGCCCATGGGAACAACTCTTCGTGAAGTAATATATGAGATTGGCGGCGGGATAAAGGATGGTAAAAAATTTAAAGCAGTTCAAACCGGAGGTCCTTCCGGGGGATGCCTCACCGAAGCACACCTTGATGTTCCTATTGATTATGAAAATTTACTTGCTGCAGGTTCTATGATGGGTTCCGGAGGAATGATTATTATGGATGAAGACAACTGTATGGTGTCTATAGCAAAGTACTTTCTTGATTTTTCAGTGGAGGAATCCTGCGGTAAATGTAGTCCGTGCCGGATAGGTAATAAGAGATTGTATGAGCTGCTTGATAGAATTACTCAGGGAAAAGCGGAATTTGATGATCTTGCCCGGTTAAAAAATCTGAGCGAAGTTATTAAGGATACTTCTTTATGCGGATTGGGCCAGTCTTCACCAAATCCGGTTCTTTCCACTTTACAATATTTCAGAGAGGAATATGAGGCTCATATTATAGATCATAAGTGTCCGGCAGGAGAATGTAAAGCTTTAATGGTATACTCTATCCTTGAAGAACATTGTGTGGGATGTACAGCTTGTGCACGTGCCTGCCCGGTTGGAGCCATTAGCGGTGAAAGGAAATTAGTACATTCTATCGATCAATCTATCTGCATCAAATGTGGTGCATGTTTCGATAAGTGTAAGTTTGATGCAGTATTAGTACAATAAATTATTCAATAGATTATGGATCTTGTAAAATTAAATATAGACGGAAAAAATATTGAGGTGCCAAAGGGTATCACTATTCATAAAGCAGCAAAGTCAATAGGTATTGATATACCTGTACTTTGTTACATGGAATTGAAAGATCTCAATATTGAAAATAAACCGGGAGGTTGCAGAATTTGTGTTGTGGAAGTAGAAGGCAGAAGGAATCTTGCTCCTTCCTGCTCCACAAATGTGGAAGAAGGTATGGTGATAAAGACATCAAGTCTCAGAGCTATGAATGCCCGCAGAACAGTTCTGGAATTAATCCTTTCTGATCACCCAAAAGATTGTCTTATTTGCGCAAAATCAGGTAATTGCGATCTTCAGGATATGGCCATCAGGCTGGGAGTAAGAAAAATACCCGGTCAGGAATTTGCCGAAATGTCGACTTACCGACTCGATACTTCTCCTTCCATCATAAGGGATATGGACAAATGCATACTTTGTCGCAGATGCGAAACCATGTGTAACGATTTCCAGACAGTTGGTGCTCTTAGTGCTGTTAACCGTGGATTTCAGGCTGTTATTGCCCCTGCTTTTGAAATGAACCTGGAGCATTCTTCCTGCACTTACTGCGGACAATGTGTGGCTGTTTGTCCCACAGGTGCACTTACTGAAGTGGACCATACTCCGGATGTGATTTCAACTTTGAACGACCCTACTAAAACCGTTATTGTTCAAACGGCTCCTGCGGTTCGGGCAGCTCTTGGCGAGGAATTCGGATTAGCTCCCGGAACATTGGTAACCGGGAAAATGGTGAATGCTCTACGCAGACTTGGATTCAATTATGTGTTCGATACCGATTTTGCAGCCGACCTTACCATTATGGAAGAAGGTACGGAAATGCTTAACCGGCTGACAAAATTTCTGAATGGGGATAAAGATGTAAAACTACCTATATTAACTTCCTGCTGTCCTGCCTGGGTGAATTTCTTTGAGCATCAGTTTCCTGAAATGCAGGATATTCCATCAACGGCACGTTCTCCTCAGCAAATGTTTGGGTCTATAGCCAAAACCTATTTTGCTGATAAAATTGGTGTCAAAAGAGAAGATTTGGTAGTCGTTTCCATTATGCCTTGCCTTGCAAAAAAATATGAGTGTCAGAGGGAAGAATTCTCTGTTGACGGAAATCCGGATGTCGATTTTTCTATTTCTACACGTGAATTGGCTCATTTCATTAAGGAAGCCAATATTAATTTCATGGAACTTGAGAATGAGGATTTTGACAAACCAATGGGAGAATCTTCCGGAGCAGCAGTTATTTTCGGCACCACCGGTGGTGTAATCGAAGCTGCGACCAGAACGGCTTATGAGATCTATACAAAAAAGGAATTGCCAAAAATCGACTTTGAAGAGTTAAGAGGTCTGGATGGAATAAGAGAAGCCACAATTGATATTGACGGCTTTGATCTTAAGATAGGAATTGCTCATGGATTGGGAAATGCAAGAAAATTGTTGGAAGATATCAAAGCGGGAAAATCACATTATCATGCTATTGAAATAATGGCTTGCCCGGGAGGCTGCATAGGTGGAGGTGGTCAGCCTCTTCACCATGGCGATTCAAAAATTCTTAAAGCCCGTGCCAAGGCTATTTATAAAGAAGATGCCAATAAGCCTATTAGAAAGTCACATGAGAATCCGTATATTTTGGAATTGTACAAGGAATTTCTGGGAGAACCTATGAGTGAGAAAGCACATCACCTGCTTCACACACATTATTTTGACAAGAGTAAAAAGAAATTTCAGATTTAGTTGATTTCAGGAAAAGAAAAAAAACATAGAATATGTCAAGTGTAAAAATAGAATTAAGAAAAGATCAGGTTGATAAAATTCGCCAAATAGCGAAAACCTTTAAAAATGATCCCGGAGAACTGATCAATGTCCTGCATAAGTGTCAGGGCGAATTTGGATACCTGCCTGCAGAGGTTCAGGAAGTAGTAGCCGATGAATTAAAGATGTCTGTGGCAAAAGTGTATGGAGTGGTTACTTTTTATTCCTTTTTCTCCATGATTCCAACCGGAAGATATCCCATATCAATTTGTACCGGCACAGCATGTTATGTGAGAGGTGCTGAGAAAGTATTGGCCGAGTTTAAGAAACAGCTGAATATCGAGGTGGGAACCAGCTCCCCTGACGGAAAATTTTCACTTAGCTGCCTCCGCTGCGTGGGTGCATGTGGATTAGCTCCTGTAGTTTTGGTTGGGGATAAAACCTTCGGACGCGTTTCCCCTGATGGTGTGAAGGATATACTTAAGGAATTTGAAGAGATGTAGATTTTTTTAATTAACAATCCATAATTCACATCACCCAAATAATTATATTAATCTTTGGTGTCCGGTAAAATTAATAAGCCTTATTAATACCGGACACTACTGTATAATAATGAATAATTGGAATGATGGCTTATAGATTGTTGGTCGATTTTATAGCATCTTTTAGTAGCAAATCATAAAGCTTGCATATTTATAGGTGTTATATTAAAAAAATTCATACATTTGTCTTTGTTAACAAATTATTTACTTTATTTTTTATTATGAACATTTACGTCGGTAATCTTAATTACAATCTCTCTGAAGATGAATTAAAACAAGCTTTTGAAGAATACGGAGAAGTTTCTTCAGCAAAAATTATTTTAGACAAATACTCAGGCCGCAGTAAAGGCTTTGGTTTTGTTGAAATGCCTAACGATAGCGAAGCATCTGCAGCAATTGACGGTCTTAACGACAAGGATTTTGGTGGCAGGAACATGAGAGTTAATCAGGCTCGCGAAAAGTCTGATGATGATCGTAGAAGAAGATAGTTATTTTTATATACAACTGTTTTCCCGTTAATTGCGTGAGCAGTCTTCTTGAATCTCTTGTAAGCCGTAATTTTGCGGCTTTTTTTTACATAAGTATTGCTTATATTTTGGTGAATTTTTTCCCGGGGTGCTTAATTTTGTGCTACACAGAATTGAATATTTTATGGTAAAGAGTTCACTTTTTTATTTTGTTTCTATTTGGTTGTTTTTCCTCCCATGGCAGTAAATACACTGTCTACAGGTTCCCATAACTCTATTTTATTTCCATCGGTATCCATTATGTAGACAAATTTGCCCTAATCATAAGTCTCAATTTCATCTACAATGTGTACTCCATTTTTCTTTAACTTTTTTACGAGTCCTTCAATATTTTGCACCCGGTAATTAATCATAAATTCCTTCCTTGAAGGAGAGAATATTCATTTCCATCTTTAAAAGGACTCCATTGGAGAAAATTGATTTCTTCGGGTCTGTTTGCATTTCTAAATTCGAAACTTGAGTTTCATGCATTACTTCAAGACCTAAATTTTTTGAATACCATTCTTTTGTTTCATCAGGATTGTCTGAAAAAAAGAAAATACCATCTATACCCGTTATTTTTGGATAGTGTCGTTCCCTTGTGATTCGTATGTTTGATTGCTGGATGTTTTTTTCATTTCAGTTTCCTGTATAGCGTCAATTCACAACCTACAAATAACATCGTAATTATGAGTACCAGAATTTTTTTTTATTTTAATTTCGAAATTGGTTTTTGCTTGGCTTAACTACAATATTTAAAATCACTTATAATTTTAAGCTTCTTTCTTTTACAATTCTTGCTTTTAAAACGAGCTCCCTGACTTCCAAAGGGAGTTTTTCGTTTTGCCATTTCCTCACTTCCTCTATCGATAAACCAGCATTCTTCGCAGCCTTCAGGGCATAATACGCTGCTCCCATTGAATGATCTGCCATATGAGCAGTTGCTACCGCGTGTCCTACAGAACGTGCAATTGCAACAGCTGTTGGATTTAATATTTCGTTGGCAACTGAAATAGCTCTTATGGAGGCATCTCTTGCACTGCCAGTTGAAACCTTTCCCTTTTCCCATTCTTTTGCCACTGTCAGAGCGTTGGTCAACCGCTCATCAATATTCTCCCCAAATAGCGGCAATACATACTCAGAGCAAAGACAAGCCCAGTGAATAAGCATATAATGCTGGTTTTTTGATAAAGAACCACCGCGGTGTTCAGCTATAAATCCCTTGTCTCGCATACTTTTCCTGTATCGGTGGAACTACTTTTTTTTGAGGGCTTTGTGATTACTCTGATCCGGTTTTGACAGATTTTCACTTAACCTGTATAAAACAATTTGTTCTATCAGATCATAAGGAACGGGCTTATCGAGAGGAAACTGAATAGAGCCTTTTCCGTGCTTATACTTTGACAGCTCCTCGGTAAACCTCACATTACCACTGGGTAAGGCATAAAGACCTATATGATTTTTAAATGCTGCAAAATAGACCAAAGGCTTAGCGTTAATTTTGTAGGCAGGCATCCCATAGGCAATATTTTCAACCGCATCAGGAGCTGTTTTTTTAATCAAGGCTCTGATCTTTTTCAAAATAACCTGCACTTCGGAAGGAAAATTTGTAATGTATTGTTCTACTTCATTCATGACTGGATTTAAATTTCTTAAAACCCTCAAATATACTCAATACGCACTGTTTTTAAGAATTTTGTCTCCAACAATTTAGCCATTCTCTTCACCACTGTTCGTCTTATCTCCAGATCGACGGGTAAATTCGGATCCTGATGGGCAATGTTTATGCGGGTTCCAATAATAAAGTGAATTTCATCGCTTTTTTTGAAGAGTTCGAATATCCGGTCGGCAGGACCTTTTCCCGGATCATAACTGCTGCTGTAATCTTTAAGAAGACGTGTTACTTTGGTAAGGGTAAGAATACCCTCAGTAACCAGATCAATTCCTTCCATTTTTGACATAGGCGGAAGTTCCGGATCATCAAATGTGAGGCTGTCAACAATTTCTATATCTAATTCCCTTGAAATAATATCGGCAGTGGTTGCTCCACATAAAACGATCCTTCCATCGAAATTTTTAACAGCATTGCCTAGTAATTTATCATTTTCTTTTTCATAGGGAGGACCTGTACAAACCAGGAGTTTTCTTGGTTCCCTGAAATAAACAATGGCACAGCTGGTATCGTCCTTGCTGTTATATCCATCAGCTTTATGGGCAGCAGCAACTATTTTCTGAGAAATCCGGCGTGCTGACATAATCGGATTGCTCTCTATCAATCGGATTGCATAGTTTCTTACTTCCTGAATTCCCCATCCAAAAGGGTGAGCATCTGAGCCCATCCCGGCTTGCGAAACACCATCTGAACATAAAATTATCCTGTCTTCTTTCTGAGGGTAAAAACTGCAAGTCTTGATCTCTTTTCCCGAATTTTTTGGGGATTGCAAAATAATGCAATTCCAACCCGGATCGAACTCAACATTTCTTCTTAATATGGTTGTTTGGGGATTATCGTATTCTATGATATTAACCCTTCCATCGTGATTAATATCAACGATTGAAAAAGTAGAATAGCTCATCTTCCGCTCTGAGCATACGGGAAGAGTATTCATAATTATTTCAGCGATCTTCTCAGCTTCTTTATGCTCTGATGTAAAATTCAATGCCATGGTTGAGGAAAGGGTTGCCAGAACATTGGCTTTTACTCCATGCCCCATTCCATCTGATAATACTATAATGGTCCGGTCTTCTTCCTCTACTTTTCTTGAAATAAAAACATCACCACAAATCCTTTCTTCACCAAAGTTCTTTTGCGAACAATACACATCGATATGAATGTTATCCTTCATCTCAGGATTTTTTGTTCCGGTCCTTGTAAAAATCTTTGATGGAATGAAGCATCTTTTCTGTTTCTGAAGCTCCTTCACCCAATAAAAATCCTATTTGCTGAACCATAGATAAGTTTTTGTCAATCACTTCGTTAACCCTGTTTATCACTTCATCTCTTCTTTCCACTGCCGTGAACATGTCGCGAAAAACAGCACCGGCAATCTTTGCATTGCGGATAATGAAAACCGATGCCGTTAGTTGTTTGCCGTTATAAATTATATCCTTGTTTTGAATATTTTCATTATTACCAAAGACATAGGTAAAAAGATTGTAAATATTATATGGAAGAAGTGTTTTGAGATCTGCGCCTACAAGTCCCGGTATCACATCATTTATTTCCCTGGCATCTTCACCTAAAAGATCAATAAAACTTTGATTGGCCTGAATTATTCTCAGCTTTTCATTCATAATAACCAGGGCAGAAGGTAATTTTTGAAGCATGGTGGTGGTAATCTCTGAAGCATCTTTTGCAGCTTCTTTTTCAATTTTTGCTACCGCTTCAGAATCGCGAAGTGCCCTTTCTGCCTTAGCTAATTTATCGTTTGAAATTTTAAGCGATTGAATATATTCCTGTCTGTTTCTGGAAGTGTAGGAGTTGCACATTTCTCTGGTAGCCAGACCTTTGCCGATAGCAATTGCAAAATCCCGACAGGAATTATAACCACAAACTCCACAGGTAAGATTCTCGTCTACATCTTTTTTAAGACTTCGCATAATCTCACTGATTTTTTCCTCGCCGGGGAAGGGTAATCGCTGATCGTTATTTCTAAAAACCCTTGAAAAGTCCAGGTCTGAAAATTCTTCTATATCCTCATTCCATCCTGCAATATTAAATTTTTTCAGCCTCCGTTTAGCATAATCAACAACGGCTGCCTGTCTTATGTATCGTTCACCTCCTTTGGTGGTACCCGGACCCAACAAAAATTCATTGTAAAATATATTAAAGTGAGAATTTATGATGGAGCCATTTTCGTGGAATTCTTTGAGCGATTCCTTCATTTCCGCTTCTCCTTCAACTGTGGTTACATTGCCCTCCAGCAAGTGGTTGCTTATCCCTGCAGCCTGAAGAATTCCATCGGCCATGGGGAATAAAATTCCTTTGTTACCAAGAGGAGGATCAAACTCGCTGTACTCCATTTGCTTCTGGTCAATCTTAAACTCAATAAACAAGTCCCGCAACTCCGAAAAGGTAATTACAGCATCAAGTTTGTAAATTCCGGCACCTTTTTCATTTTTTTTCTTACTGGCAATAATGGGGCTGATATTCACCACTGAAATATTTTCACCGTATTTTTTTCTGATTATACCGGCAGTGATTTGCGCAGGAGATTTTAATCTGGCCAGATTGTGAATTAGTTCGGGTTGAAATTTCTCGATATACGAGTTTACAACCGGATCGTTTGCAAAAATGTAATACTTGCCTTTAAAATTTTCAACCAGATGCAAATATTTTATAGCTAAAAGGTCAACCGCAAAGGAAGTTTCAACAACATATTTAAAACCTAAAGCCCGAATCATCTGAACAAATCTCCGGTAATCGTTAATATCAGAAAACTCTGCTGAAATGGATGGATCCACGGCAACCGCGGTTGTTATTCCAGAAGACAGCAAGGATTTAACATCTTCAATGGAACTCTCGTAAAGAATGGCTCCGGGCTTGCAAGCTTTTATGCAACTGCCACATGCAATGCACCTCTCAGGAACGATCTTTGGGAATGCATCCTCGTTTGTCACTTTTATGGCACTTACCGGACAAGCCCTGACACAAGCATAGCATATTTTGCATTTCTCTTCAATAATTTTTACGAGACCTTCCACTTTTACCTCCTGTTTTTTATGAGAGAATTTTAGTTTATTCCAAACTCCTTATCAAGTATTTCAATAATTCTTTCTTCGTTCATATCCTCATAGACTTTGTTGTTTATCTTGATAATAGGACCCTTACTACATTGATCGAAGCAGTGGTTTCCTTTTAGGATAACCCTTTCCGATAAATTATTTGTTTGAATATATTCCAGAATCACTTCATGATTTTTTTTATTCCCTCTTGCAAAGCAGGAACTTCCCATACATATTATTAATTCTGTCTTCATCTTAAATCACAGTCTTTGTTACAAAATTAACAATAAATAAATATCAAAGAATACTTTTATAGCTTATTAAAACAAGATTTTCCTTAATTCATTTTATTATGGAAAGTCCTGCAATATTATTTTTAATTGCTATTGAAATGTAATTTACGCATACATTAAAAATCGATAAAAAACTGTTAATCAGGCATGAAGAAATGATAATTATTTGTTATATTTATAACATTAAATTAGCATTCTTGTTTATATTTGTTAATTAACATGTTTGGAAATGGGTATAAATGTGTTGTCATTTCAATTTAAATGTATTCATTTTACGAAAAATTGCGATATTAGCGAACCCTAAAGGGAATTTTGGGTTATTGCTTAGTTCAAAGCAATGTTAAGCGAAAAGAATCGTCAAAAAAATTAGAAAATATGAGAAATAAATTATTACCCGAAAAGACAGTAGAAAGGCTTAGTGAATACAGGCGGTCTTTATTAAACTGTCTGGCGCAGGGAAGAACGCATATATATTCTCATGATTTAGCCGGAATACATAATATAACTGCTGTTCAGGTACGCCGGGATATAATGTTTATAGGATATACCAGCAGCCAGAGAAAAGGCTATGATGTGAATGAATTGATCACTGTTATCAGAAGTATTATTGATACCGATGATGGATTGAATGTAGCGGTTTTTGGTCTGGGAAACCTGGGTAAGGCAGTTACACATTATTTCAAAGGGAAGAGATCCCGATTGAATATTGTTGCTACCTTCGATATTGATGAGTCCAAGGCAGGGCAGGAATATGAAGGTGTAAAATGCTACTCTATGAACGATTATAAGGAATTGATAAAAAGTCTTAAAATATCAATAGCGCTTTTAACAGTACCGGGAGCAGCAGCTGTTGAAACAACCACAAAACTTATCGATGCAGGGATTGAAGGAATTCTTAATTTTACCACGGTGCCTCTTATTGTACCCGATCATGTTTTTCTTGAAGAATACGATATGATTACCTCTCTTGAAAAAATTGCCTATTACGTTAAAGCTAATAAAGGCCTTAAGGACAGAAAATAGAAAAAGATATTAATTTATTTTTGTTCCAAGACCCTCATTCCCGGAATCTAAAATGTATTTCCATTTTCCATCCGGATTCTTCTTCCAAATACTTACATAAGTACCATGCTGCTCAATACTGTCAGCAGATAGTTTCCAAATCCCATAACTATATCCAAGATCGGCGCTTTTCGAAACCTCTCCCTTTAAGGGTTCCCAACTTAAGGTGAACTGTGAGTCGTCAATTTTAGAATGAAACTCCTTTACAGCGTCAATACCAATAATTGGGTATAGGTTTGGTTTTAATAATACAGCCGAATCATCTGCAAATTCTATAAAGGCTTTGTTTATGCCATTTTTAACAGAGAAGTCTGAAAATTGGATGTCGGTTTGGATGAGGTTTTCTAATTCCTTCTTTAAATCCTGTGCATCAATATGTAGAGTAACAAGGAGTGCCAATCCAAAAAATATGTATAAAATCTTTTTCATTTAAATGTTCAATAAAAAGTTACAGATTAAAATTTGATTTACCAGAATCTTTTATGGCGAAAAAATCAGACTTGCCAGTTTCATTACCATTATTAATGTATTATAAAATAAATAAAAAATAGTTAAAATTCAATATTGACAAATGTATTATTTCAAAATAACTTTGATATTCTCACTATAAACCTGACACCAAATGAAAACAATTAAACTTAAAAGAAATGTTCTTTCTTTCTTTCTTTCTTTCTTTCTTTCTTTCTTTCTTTCTCTTCTAAGCTATACACTTGATGCCCAGCTCTATGTTACCAGTAGCGGAAACGTAGGTATTGGTATTAATAATCCTGCTGAAAAACTTCGGGTCGTAGGAAATACGAGTTTTACCAGTACTACAAGCAGCATTGCCTCAGCGGCCTATATTCGTGGATTAAACACTTTATCAACGGCAACTACTCCAGATTATACATGGTGGGGTAATGATAGGACCGGGATTTTTCATCCTTCTGCTGACAATATCGGATTTACAATCGGTGGAGTTGAAAGAATGAGAATTAGTAGTACCGGGAATTTGGGGATTGGTATAAGTAATCCTATCAGTAAGCTTCAAGTAGTGGGCAATTCGATTTTTACTGGTTCTTCCAGTAGCAATACTTATGCTGCCTTTATTCTTGGCTTAGACTCATATTCAACACAAACATCACCAAATTTTAGCTGGTATGGAGATAATAATACCGGAATCTTTCATCCTTCAGCAGAGAATATCGGGTTTACGACAGGCGGAAATGAAAGAATGAGAATTAGCAATACAGGAAGGATAGGTATTGGAACATCCAGTCCTTATTACGGAATGATTGAGATAAAAAAGAACGGTATTACTGATGGGATTTGTTTAAATGATAATACATATAGCACTTTTAGGATTGCTTTGGTAGATGATAAGGTTTATCTGGTTAGGGGAGGTGTTATAAACAATGGCATAAGGATTAATCAGGATGGACATGTTGGAATAAATGGTTATGCCTCTTCTAATTACTGGTTGTATGTAACTGGACAAGTAATGGCAGATGATTATGACACCTTTTCTGATAGTACTGCAAAGAAGGATGTTCTGGATATAGTTGATTATAAAGGATTATTGCAGCTTAGACCTGTCACTTTCAGGTTTAAGGAATTTGAAACAAGGACTGTCATTCAGGATGAAATGCCAGAAACAGAGAAGATAAATGGTGATAATTCTGAAACAGGAGAAGAAGTAACTAATGAATATAGCGAAGTGTACATAGAGGTTCCAGAACAAAGAGATCAACGTTTACGATATGGATTTCTCGCACAGGAGGTACAGGAGATTTATCCTGATATTGTTACAAATGATGAAGACAATGGGACGCTGGCGATAAAGATGAATGCTTTTATTCCATTGCTTGTGGAAGGTTTTCAGGATGTTTACAAACAATTGGACTCACTGAGGCAACTGGTAGCATTCCAGCAACTGTCAATTGACAATCTTCGTGCTTTGGATGAATCTTCAAAGAAATCTGTTTCAAATACTACAATACAGGAAGATGAAGCTATACTTTATCAGAATGTTCCGAATCCATTCAAAGAATCAACCATTATCAAAATGTTTATACCTGAAGCAGTTCAAAATGCTCATTTAAACATATATAATTTGCAGGGGACTCAACTGAAAACCTACTTAATTAATGAGCGTGAAAATTGCGAATACAAAATTAGGGGATTTGAGCTCAATTCAGGGATATATCTCTATACGCTTATTCTGGATGGAATGGCTTTGGAAGCTAAGAAGATGATTTTGACGGAATAAACACAAAAACTATGAATAAATTAATTATAATTATTCTAATCATGAGTAAAAGTATTTTTATTTATGGAATAGATTTAGATACCTTAAGTATCTTTGATAGATTAGATAAAAATAATGTTGATTTACTTTCACTAGACTATACTTTTGATAGTGATACTTCAATTTATTTAAGTAATTATCAAAACAAAATTAATGGGTTTAAGGTTTCTGGGAAGGGAATATTAAATTCTGATTCTAGTTTAATTAGATTAGTACTTGAAGACAATCTTAGCCATGAATACTTAATTTATGAATCTTCAATTCTTTTTGATAGTATCGGATATGTAAATTTTCAAGATGCTTTTGAAGAAACATATATGTTAAATGGAATCATACCCTCTAAATTAAATGTTCAACTAATTGATGCAGATGTAACTTTAAAAAAAATTATAACATATCAGTTAGATTCTTGCAAAAGCTTAAACTCTAATAAACAATATCTAAGTATAAAAAGTGAAATTGAAAAAGAAAAGCTTAATTCTATAAATAAATATATTAAAAAGTATAAGCTCTCTTGGGCTCCTCATATTTGTCATGAATCTACTATGCCATACCATTATAAGCGTAAAATGTATGGAGATAAAGTTAACACTTATGGTTATGAATATTATAATGATGGGTTCTTTAGCATCCCAAGCAAAATTGTTGATAATAGCTTGCTAATTAAAAGTGTGACAACTACCACATTTATTGACGAATTTGACTGGAGAGATAGGCATGGCAAGAACTGGATTACGCCAAATAAATGCCAATCAGGATGTTATATTTCAAATCAAATAGACTGTGATTATAATGCTCAAGATTGGAATACTGATTCAATGGATTGTGTGAATGATGGTGGAGAATATAGATCAGTAGGGACATGTTGGGCTTTTTCGGCAGTAGGGACCTTAGAGGCAGTGACAAACTTATACTTCAATCAACAAATAAACTACGATCTATCAGAACAACAGGTGGTTAGCTGTGCGCACGGTATTGCTGAAGCTTGGTACCTTAGTTCTACTCTTAATTATATTAGAGATAATTATGTAGTCGATGAGAGTTGTTATCCTTATATCGCTGCTGATGGAAATTGCGCAGAGGTATGCTCATCACCTGTTGATAGAATATCCTTTCAGAGTTATACCTATATTTCAAGTGAATCAGATTTAAAGCAAAAATTAATTTCAAATGGACCTCTGGCAGCAAAGCAATATAATTGGGGTCATGTACTTGTTTGCGTTGGATGGGGTACAGTCAAAGTTGATGATTATATTGATTATGAATCGGGTGATGTTATTCAACCAGGCGATCCATTAATTGGATCAACTTATTGGATATTAAAACAGAGTAATACAAAAACTGGATGGCCATATCATACTGGATATATATATATGATTGATAAACCGAATTATGCTTATGCTATTAATTATCCCATTACAAGTGATTTATATAATGCTTTGGATATTAATTGCGTTGATGAAGATAATGATGGCTATTTTAATTGGGGTATTGGAAATAAGCCTTCAACATGTCCTTATTGTGCCCCAAATGAACAAGATGGTGATGATTCTGACCCAAATTACGGTCCAATGGATTCATATGGAAATCTTACTTCAATCAGTCAACCATATCAATTTACTGAATATGAAATAACAGCAACCGAGGTTTGGTCTTCTGATGTACTGGAATGCGGAAATATTGTTGTAACGTCTTCTGGAAACTTAACAATAAATAATGGAGCAGAAATTCTACTCGGTGGAACAAATAGTTTTGAAGTTGAAGTTGGAGGTGAACTATTAATTACTGAGGGTAGTATTATATATGAATAAATCAAACAGGTTATTTTCATACAAATGACTATGAAAGCTATTTTATTTTGAATGAACTTAATTGAGACGAACAGCTTATTATACAATACTTCAAAATAATTGATCTATTAAATAAACTATTATGAGAACAATACTATTTAGCTGCATATTAATCTGTTTTCAGAACTCACAATGTCATTCTCAAACATTTATTGATACTACCAAAGTTTGGACTGTTGGAGAGCAGATAACAGATGGCCAATCTTATTCCTATCCTAATACAGTTAGTTATCGTTTCGAAAATGATTCATTATTCAATGAGATTTTATATAAAAAGATGGTTAAAAGGGAAAACACCGGGAGTTGGGAATTTCATTCTTTGTGGAGGGAAGACAATAATGCTAACATTTATTGTAAAAGAGGTTTAAATGAAACCATTGTGTACAACTTTACTATCGGCGAAGGAGAGGTATTTAATGAAGAAAGTGATTATCCAATATTTATAGATTCTATTCGAACAAAAGAATTTGGATCTGACATGCGTAAAATCATTTATAGTCATTATGAAGGTCACCCGGATCATGTAATTCAATGGATAGAAGGGGTTGGATCGTTATATGCTCCATTTATTACTGATCATTTCTTTTTAGTTGGAGGAAAATACACATTAATCTGTTTTGCCGAGAATGATTATAATATCTACTTAAATCAAAATTATTCCGCTTGTGATGCAACCACAAGTATTAAAAATCTTGAAACACCATCAAAACTATTGCATATATCAATAGAAAACGAATTCATTAGGATTGAAAAAGCAAATAACAATGAAGGTATTTTTAGGATTTATAAGCTTTCCGGGCAATTGATTTCTATTGAGTTTTTGAGCAATCAAATCAGCACAATATGTTCTCCTCAAAGTGGTTTATTGTTTTATAACTATCAGGAAAACAGGCAATATGAAAAAGGTAAGTTTTTAATCTATTAAATTACAAATAGCAATAGATATAATTTTAATAAGTGCATAAAAAATCATTTATTTCGATTGTTATGGCGGATAAAAAATGAAAAAAATCATATACATATTATTGTTAAATACCTTCTTATTACAGATATCCAAAGGCCAAGACTGGTATCCAATAGGAGCTGAATGGTATTTCAACAAGCAAGAACTTCTTCTCTATCCGGCACATGGATATACAAAATACATCGTTGAAAAAGACACTATAGTAGCATCATATAGCGGAAAGAAAATAATTGTTGAAACATATAATTTCCACAGTGAGGGTGTGGTTACAGATAGATTTATCCAATTTGTAAGGGAGGAGAATGGAAGGGTGTATAG
>JAIOZM010000029.1 GCA_021740585.1 Bacteroidales bacterium | reverse complement strand
CGGGACGGGCTGTGAGCTCAACTCCCTCTGGTCGTCTCGGTTGCTTGATCAAAAAGTATTCAAAAAAAAATCAAGACAAAACGAATTTCACGATCAGGCTGTAAGCTTGTTAATTAAAAACTGTGGAATATCACAGCAATCCACATTCCTTACCTTACCGTCAACGAAATGTCATATTTCTCAATAAGCTTTCTAAGATTGATTAAGGCGTAACGCATTCTGCCCAAGGCCGTATTTATACTAACATTGGTCTGTTCGGCAATCTCCTTAAAGCTTAGTTCTCCGTAATGACGCAGTAATATCACCTCTTTTTGATCTTCAGGCAATTGGTTTATCAATTTTTTAATGTCCACTTCAATTTGATCCTGAATCAGATGGTCTTCGATGTTTTTATCCGACATCTTATAAGAATTGAAAAGATCGGTCTCATAATTATCGTTCGAAATGGTATTCAATTGCTTTTCTTTCCTAAAATGATCAATTATCAAATTATGTGCAATGCGAATCACCCACGATAAGAATCTTCCATTATCTTTGTACCGTCCTTCTTTGAGAGAATTAATAACCTTAATGAAGGTATCCTGGAATATATCCTCTGCCAATTGTTCCTTTTTAACAATAAGAACAATATAGGTATATACCTTGGATTTATGTCTGTTTATGAGGAGCTCAATGCTTTCCTGACTGCCGTTAACGAATTCCTGTACCAATTCGTAATCGGATTTTACTTTTACTTTCAAAATATCCTCCTTTTTTTGGATTATTATCAGGTATAAGTATTTCTATAGGCAGTCCTCCGGGTTTTTAAAGCATTAATATATGAAATTCGATAAGCGAAAATAGTTAAAAAATTGTTTCTGCAAAAATTATTATTTTTGTCAGTCGTTAAAAATTGTTAATATAGTTTAAATTCATACAATATTTATGCCAGAATCGAGATCGGAAGAGAATAATTATATTGAAATCAAAGGGGCGGAGGTTCATAATTTAAAATGTATCGATCTCAAAATTCCCAGAGACGAATTGGTTGTTATAACAGGATTATCTGGTTCAGGGAAGTCTTCTCTGGCTTTTGACACCCTTTATGCGGAGGGACAGCGCAGATATGTTGAGAGTTTATCATCCTATGCCAGACAGTTTTTGGGCAGAATAGATAAACCTGCTGTAGAATATATTCACGGTATTCCGCCGGCTATAGCTATAGAACAAAGGGTAAATTCCAGAAATCCCAGATCTACCGTGGGAACATCGACGGAAATTTATGACTATCTAAAATTACTTTATGCACGAATCGGGCGTACCTATTCACCGGTAAGCGGCAAAGAAGTAAAGCGACACACAGTTACCGATGTGGTCGATTACCTTTTATCGAAAGAAAAAGGAGGTAAGTATTTAATTATGACACCCTTTCTTTGCTGCGATGGCCCCGAGGTTGACTATCAGCTTGATGTGTATCTTAAGCAGGGAATTACCCGTATTGAAATTGATGATGAGGTATATAAAATAGAAGATATTATAAGTGATAAGAATCTTATTAAGCGTGCACCGGGACAAAATCTGGTTATCGACAGAATTATTATAAAAAATGATGCTGATACTTTGTCGCGATATGCCGACTCTATCCAAACAGCTTTCAGCATTGGAAAAGGAAGTTGCATAGTTAAAGCAATGGAGATGGATGACGAACTGGAATTTTCTGATCGCTTTGACCTCGACGGTATGCAATTTGATTTACCAACCGAGCACTTATTCAGTTTTAACAATCCTGTGGGAGCATGTCCGGTTTGTGAGGGATATGGACAGATTATAGGGATTGATGAGGATTTAGTAATTCCAAATAGAGCATTATCGATTTATGAGGAGGCCATTGTTTGTTGGAAGGGCGAAAAAATGTCGAAGTGGAAGGATAAGCTTATTCAAAGCGCTGAACTCTTCAATTTTCCCATTCATAAACCAATTTACGATCTGAGCGATGATGAAAGGAAGTTGTTGTGGACTGGTAATAAGCATTTTAAAGGATTGAATAAATTTTTTCAGATGCTTGAAGAGAAGAAATACAAAATTCAATACCGGGTTATGTTGTCACGCTATCGTGGTAAAACCATGTGTTACGAATGCAACGGAACCCGTTTGCGAAAAGAAGCTACCTGGGTCAAAATAAATAAAGTTCCAATAACAGATTTGGTTAAGCTTCCAATAGATAAATTGCACGAACATTTTGAAAAGCTTAAAATTAATAAGCATGAAGAAGAAATCGCCGGACGCCTATTGGTGGAAATAAAAAACAGGGTGGGCTTTCTTTTAAATGTTGGATTGAGTTACCTGAGTCTTAACAGACTATCATCCAGCCTTTCAGGTGGGGAGTCGCAGCGAATTAATTTAGCTACCTCCCTGGGAAGCAGCCTTGTAGGCTCACTCTATATCCTGGATGAACCGAGTATAGGACTTCACTCCCGCGACACCTTACGATTGATACAGGTTCTTAGTGAACTTAAGGATATAGGTAATACTTTGGTGGTTGTTGAACACGACGAAGAAATAATGAAATCGGCCGATACAATAATAGATATTGGTCCCGGTGCCGGTAGAAATGGGGGAGAGGTCGTTTTTATTGGAAGCCCCGCAGACTTGTTTAAAGCAAAGAACAGCCTTACTTCAAAATACCTGCGCAAGGAAATGATGATACCGGTTCCTTCCTATCGAAGAAGCTGGAACGATTATATTGAAATAATTGGCGCCAGGGAGAATAATTTGAAGAACATTTCAGTAAAATTCCCCTTAAATACAATTACTGTGGTTAGCGGTGTAAGTGGTAGTGGAAAAACTTCCCTGATAAGCAATATTTTGTATTCTGCTTTGAGCAGGAAACTTAATGGTTCAGGAACAAAATTGGGAAAATTCGATAAGATACAGGGCGATCTCCACAGACTAAAACAAGTGGAATTCGTCGATCAAAACCCCATTGGTAAATCTTCACGATCGAATCCGGTAACCTATCTGAAAGCTTTCGATGAAATTCGAAAATTATTTGCAGATCAACAGGCATCGACACAATCTGGATTTAATCCCAGTCATTTTTCTTTCAATGTTGAAGGAGGGAGATGCGAGGAATGTCAGGGTGAAGGCACGATAAAGGTGGAAATGCAATTCATGGCCGATGTAAATCTTTTGTGCGAAAGTTGCCACGGAAGGCGATACAAGGATGATGTATTAGAGGTTAAATACCGTTCAAAAAGCATTTATGATGTACTGGAAATGACCGTGAATGAGGCCATAGAATTCTTTTCTGAATCTGAGGCTAAGGTGGAAAACAGAATTGTAACTAAACTTCAGCCTCTTCAGGATGTAGGATTGGGATATGTGAAGCTGGGTCAGTCTTCCAGTACCTTGAGTGGCGGTGAAAGTCAACGGGTAAAACTGGCATTTTTTCTTTCAAAAGAAGGCGCCTCTGAATCAGTGTTTTTTATATTTGACGAACCCACTACCGGACTTCATTTTCATGATATCAATAAGCTTTTGGATGCTTTCAATGCACTAATTAAAAAAGGTCATTCCATTCTTATTATTGAACATAATATGGAAATTATTAAAACCGCCGACTGGGTCATCGATATCGGACCTGAAGGCGGGGATAAAGGTGGTGAAATTGTTTTTGAAGGAACGCCGGAAGACCTTATCAATTGTAAAAAATCTTATACCGGGAAGTTTTTGAAGGAAAAGTTGGTGGGGTAGTGTGGTGATGTGGTGATGTGGTGATGTGGTGTGATTACCACATTAACACACCACCACACCACCACACTAACTCCCTATCCCCCAAAAACCCTCGATAAAATATTCCCCACAGAAGTTTTTGCCCAGGCCCAGGGATCGCGGCGGATTTTAATTTCTTCTTCGGCAACTTTCAGGAATAATCCATCCAGTGCTTTTTCGGTAACATAGGCTCCCAGGTCGGTATTATTCATAGGCTCCACCATCCCGAACGATTTGTTAGCTACATTATTGTACCCGGAACTAAGCGTATTCCAAATCTGATTTGGGGAGTAATTGCCCATTAATTTTTTATCAAGACTGGCATTTACTTTTGGAGCAAAGGCAGCACGAAGCTGATCTCTGGTAGCAGATTTCAGATATGAAGTGGCCGCTGTGGAGTCAAATTCTGCGCTCGATTCAGCCATTAGTGGATTTCTTCCTTTCAGTATGGTCATTCCTTCACTTATCGACATACTCAATATGGCATCTTTAAAGATAGGTCCGGCTTCTTTTGCAGCATCTTCAGCAGCTCTGTTAAGTGCCAGAATGGCATCTTCAATCTTTTCATCAAGTTTCAGGGCTTTCACCAAGGCCTTATCCTTATTTTCATATATTATTTCAGCTTCGGGAGGAAGGAGGATTTTTATCGCTTCATCTTTATAAAAGCCATTTAATGCCGATGTGGAAGATACCGATGAATCGGTTCCAACATTTAAGGCGGTTTTTAATCCATTGATTATCTCCGTATTGGATAATGCTTTTGGTCCCGAATCAGGAGAGGTGGCAACAGCTATAGCGGTGTCTAAAACCTGATCGCAGGATGGAGGTGCTGCCGGACTAATAAAAAATCCAAGCGTAAGAACGATTAAAATCCCGTGGTAATTCATAAGCTTATTTTAATTTGTGAATCAAAAAATAAAAAAAAAGCCTATGACAATCATAGGCTTAAGAATAAATATTTTGAATTTACTTGTCTTTAAATCCAAACATAATGGAAACACAACCCTCTTTAGGTTCGTCTGCTAATCCATCGGTTACCGGAACCCGGATAATTATTTTTAATTGCTGACTCGATTCAAGTATGAAATCCCATTTCCATTCATAATCATTGTATTTGTTGTTGTATAGGACTTTGCCGTTCCCATCAACAATACTGAATTCAATTTCACCAAGATTACTCGCTCCACAAATACCAATTCTGTAATCTGTGTCAGAATAAAAGGTTTTATAAAGTTCAGCTTCCTCGCCTTCAAGAAGTACGGCAGCATGGTAATTGCCATCGTGTTGGTAAGGAGATAAACCCACCTTACATGTATTCTTCGCAAATTGTTTACACTGTGCATTAGCCTTGAAAGGAATCATTGCAAAGGTTAACAGTATCAGGCTTACAAAAAAACTTCTTTTCATAATAAGTAGATTAGGCATTTATGAAATGTATTTTGTTCTTAGTTCACGTACTTTTTTGGTCAATTCCCCGAAAATTTCAGGTGTAATAACAATGGTTGACTCAGATTTTAGTGTGGTAATATTAGTTTTAGGATCCTCAACAGCATTAATTTCACCCTGTTCAATGCGGATCTTATCATAAATTACTTTTAGAGCATTTACATCTTTAAGTAAAGATTGAATTTCAACACTTTCTGAGTTATTTTCTAATAAATTGATTACAATACCCAGGGAAAGTTTCTGATCAACAATTCTTTCAACTAATTTATTTGACTTTAAATCGCTTCCCTTTGGAACCAAACTGGTTGCTATATGAAGTCCTTCAACCCAACCTCCTACAAGAATAATTGCCGAAGTAGATTGTAATCCCCTGTCTTCTAAAAAAGAACTTGAGTTTAATAAAGTTTCAGAAATAATATCAATAATTACATCACGATTATTAATGTTTTCTTCCAGCCTGTTAATAATGGTTTCATCGATGGCATCCAGAATTTCGAGTCCATCGGCCATTTTTTTGGCTGCATTGATGTAATTTAAGGTAGCTTGAGTTTGATCAAACAGACTGGCATAACTCAAATCGGTTGAGAAAATACCAAGATTAAGTGCCATTTCCATGTTGGTATTGTAATTTTCGGCATTGGAAATGGGGTTTAACAGGTTTTCATCATAATCAGCACCTGCATTTTTTATCAGCATAGCTGTTTCCAGAGGAGATGGAAGTGAATAGAATATTCTTTTAGCAGTATTTATTTTCTCAGCTAAATCATCATCCAGTTCACTATTGAATCCTTCGGTTAATTCACTATTATTCTGATTGTCAGCTTTCTTATCTGAGGAGCAACCTCCCAGCATTAGTCCGACAAATGCGAATAGCAGGATGCAAATTTTTAGGTTGTCCAATATTTTACTGTTCATAGAGATCCTGTTTTAGTATTCTATTAGGAAATGGTTAAACGTTGTAGTAAAATTAACACTTTTTTTATAAAAACAAAACTGCGTCATTCCTCTAAAAGGATTGATAAAACAAATATAATTATTTGATTGGAAAATAAACTAGTTCCTTCATAAAAATTAACATTTTTGGATTCGATTTGGAAATCATGTTGCAGCTTTTACCTTCCTTATCATTTTGAAATGCTAATAAACCTTTCCTGCAATGGCACTAACTTTCCAATCGAAATAGCTAATTGATTGTGTTTTACAAAATTTTGCAGAAGTCTTTCAGCCTGATAATCAGGAATAGAGATCAATAATCCGCCCGATGTTTGTGCGTCACATAAAATAATTTTATGATATTCTGATAAACCTTTTTCCCATGTAATTTCTTTTTCGAGGTAACGGAGGTTATTTTCAGTACCTCCCGGAACTATGCCCTGATTTACCAATTCCTCCACCCCCGGCAACAAAGGAACCATAGAATATGAAACCTCCGCACTAACTCCGGAAGCTTCACAGAGTTCTTTTAAATGTCCAAGCAAACCAAAGCCGGTAACATCGGTACAGGCTGTTGGATTGTAGTTTGTCATTAATTCTGAGGATAATTTATTCAATTGCCTCATACTATTATATAGTACATCTTTGGTTTTCTCATCTAGTAATCCCCTTTTTAAAGCTGTGCTCAGTATTCCTGTACCAATAGCTTTTGTAAGAATCAGGACATCACCTGGGTTTGCACCCTTATTTTTAATAATTTTTTGAGGATGAATAATTCCACTTATTACCATCCCGAACTTAGGCTCATTATCTTCAATAGTATGTCCTCCAAGTATGGGTATCCCGGCTTCATCGCATACATCCTGAGCTCCTTTTAGAATATCCTTCAGAACCTGAATGGGGAGTCTTTGGTGGGGAAAGCCCACGATGTTTAATCCGAAAAGGGGTTTTGCACCCATAGCATAAATATCACTTAGGGCATTAACAGCTGCAATACTTCCAAATTCGTATGGGTCATCTATAACAGGAGTAAAAAAGTCAAGGCTTTGAACAATGGCCGTTTCTTCATTAATCTTATATACTGAAGCGTCATCAGAGGTTTCGGGACCTACCAGAATATCCGGATTTACAGGAATTCTGAGGCCTTTAAGTACGTCTTCGAGTATTTTTGGGGAAATCTTGCAAGCACAGCCAAGTCCGTGAGTGTATTGTGTTAACTTAATGTTCTTTGTTCCTGTAGCAACAGGATGTAGCTCTAAACCTGAATTGGATAAAAGTTTAACTTTTTCTGTCAATATGCTTACTGCTCTTTCAATTTCTTCTTGGGTTGTGTGTTTGCCGGTGGATAACCTAAGAGTTCCCATAGCGTATTCCTGACTTATTTTCATAGCTTCAAGAACGTGGGAAATATCAACCTGATCGGTGTGGCAGGCGGCACCTGCTGAGGCAGCTATTTCTCTCATCTCTGAGAATAGCAAAGACACATCGAGTCCGGGAAAGCTGATGTTGAGGGTGTTAGGGAGTGAATTACCGGGATCTCCGTTCCGTCTTGCTTCCGGAATCTCCTTTATAATAGAATTATATAGCAAATCTCTGGTAAATTTCATATTCTGAGCATTGACCTCAAGGTCTCTGAGGGCAATTTCAGCAGCCTTCCCCAGACCGGCTATTTCAAGTACGTTCTCTGTGCCGGGCCTTATATTGTGCTCATGATCAGCGCCATGCATTTGCTTCACCAATCCAACGCCGTCTTTAATAAAAAGAGCACCAATTCCTTTCGGGCCATAGAACTTATGTCCGGCCACCGAAAGCAGGTCAACTCCTAATACTTTTACATCTGTTGGAATTTTACCGATTGACTGTGCCGCATCGGTGTGCAGAAGAATATTTTTTCCTCTGAGTAATTCTGAAATTTCAGCAATAGGCTGAATACTGCCAACCTCATTATTGGCATGCATTATACTTACCAGAATGGTTGAATCGCGAAGAACATCTTTGATATCTTTCAGGCTTACAACTCCTTTTTCATTTACATCAAGGTAACTGACAGAGAAGCCCTCTTTTTCAAGCTGTTTGCATACTTCCAAAACGGCCGGATGTTCAATCTTTGAAGTAATGATGTGATTTCCATTCTCCCGTAAGGCATAAGCAGCACCTCTGAGCGCCAGATTATTGCTTTCTGTGCCACCGCTTGTAAATATAAGTTCAAAAGGTTTGCAATTCAGAAGTTTAGCTACCTTCATCCTCGCCAATTCAATTTCTTTTCGCGATTCTATTCCAAATTCATGTGTGGAGGAAGGGTTTCCGAATTTACCCTTCAGAAAAGGAATCATAAAATCGGCTACTTCCACATCAATAGGAGTTGTAGCGTTATAATCAAGATAAATCACATCCATCACAATTGGGAATTAACTTTGGATTAAAAGATTAAAAATCAATAATTTATGAACTTGTCTGTAAGTAGAATTTTATAACTTTCATCCAATTCTTCCTGCCATCCGATAAGATATTTGGTGTAATCGGAAATCTCCAGATCCATGATGTTTTTTGCATACGGATCCTGCATTATTTCATTGGGAAACCATTGTCCGGCTTTTTTTATTTTAGACTCAGACTTGCGAAAAGGGGTCT
Organism: Bacteroidales bacterium; assembly: GCA_021740585.1. GTDB lineage: Bacteria > Bacteroidota > Bacteroidia > Bacteroidales > JAGLSB01. The sequence continues at coordinate 35,803 of JAIOZM010000029.1, read as the reverse complement.
TATACAAATCAGCTGCACCATAAAGATGAAGGAAATTATGTGCTATCTCACTAGGGTATTTATAACTCACAATGGCATATTCAACATGATCCTGAGTCATAGTATTTAATGCTATCGAAATATCTGTACGATAGTAATTATTCACCATAAACAAAAGGGCTACACTTTCCACAGAATATTCATCCCGCAACAATGCAATAAGCCTTTCTGCATCGCGTGGATTTTGCAAAACAGGAATACCATCTTTATCGGTTATATAAAAAGACGAACCGGCCACTTTTGCCACGTAATCCGACCATTTATTCAGACTTAGGGTGCCTTTCTCTAAATTTGGTTCTGAAATAGACATATTCACAGAACCTTTTGGCAGACTCCGGTTTATGGTAGTATATTCATTTCCAATATAATAGTCGGTTTTTATCTTTAAAGTAATATTATTTTTTTCAGCTTCCTTTTGAATCCACTTTACAGCTACCGATAAGGAATCTATGGTTGATTTTATATCGAATTCTGTCCAGGGAGAGGTCTCCTTGGAATCAATAAAAACAAAATAAAGAAGAGCATCGTCCTTCAAATCTTTACATACATTATTATACCGGCCTAAATTATAATCAATACGCTCAGGGAATGAAGAACTAAGGATAAAGGACAGAAGAAACATTATAATAACTGGAAATTTTTTCATCTTTTTGGTATTATTCAATACAATACAAATATACTAATTCATAGAATAAATTCTTTAGCTCTAACAGATTCCATTAGAAAAGAGTTTATTTCAGAATTATTTATATGCATAAAAGGTTTTTATAAGCTTGAAAAAGAGAGGGTTAAGTTTTCTCTTTCAGTTTTTTAACTCAAAACTGTTTGATAATATTTGCAAACAGGTCGAAGTCCACAGTCCTCACAAAGCGGTTTTCTTGCTTTACAAACATAGCGGCCGTGCAGTATTAACCAGTGATGAGCTTTTGGAATCAGGGATTCAGGAATATACTTTATAAGTTGAAGTTCTGTTTCCAGGGGTGTTTTAGAGTTGGATGTAAGTCCAATCCGGTTAGAAATCCGGAATACATGTGTATCGACAGCCATGGTCGGTTTACTGAAAACCACGGATGCAATAACATTGGCGGTTTTTCTTCCAACACCAGGAAGTTTTTGTAATTCATTTATATCCGACGGTACAATGGTATTGAATTCAGAAACAAGCATTTGCGCCATTCCATGCAGGTGTTTGGCTTTATTGTTTGGATAGGAGCATGATTTTATGAATTCGAATATTTCCTCCACACTTGATGCAGCCAGTGTTTCAACTTCCGGAAACCGCTCAAAAAACGAGGGGGTGATAAGGTTTACCCTCTTGTCGGTACACTGGGCGGAAAGAATTACAGCAACTAATAACTCGTAAGGATTTGTGTATCTAAGCTCGGTTTCAGCAACTGGCATATTTTCTTCAAACCATGCCAGCACTTTTTTGTATCTTTCTTTTTTTGTCATTATTACGAATTTAGACATTTTAATCCATTTCACAGGGATTTCACTTCATTTTCATAAAATTTATTGTTTATTATCCGGAGATATGATAATTATTTTTGTATGAATCACATTATTAGGTTGTTAATCTTTAAGAATTCTATTCCTTGAGGGAAGCTGAACCAAAGAATTTATATTTACAGTGTCAATTCACAATATTAAATGGCGAAATCCTTGCAAATATTAAGTATATTGGTTTAATTTGCTAAAAATTTACATAAAAAAGAATGCGGTCAATAAATGTATCATACTTGTTCTACTACTACTTTTATTTTTTTGGGAAATAGAACCGGGATGATAGCATTTTATAGATACTAAAACAGAGGTCCCGGAAATATTACGGGGCCTTTTTTAATTTATCATATGACGAAACACGATCAAAAATTAAAGAGAATTGCCATTCAGGGAGGCTTTGGGGCTTTTCATGAATTGGCCGCTCATCATTATTTCGAAGGTGAGGAAATCGAAATAATGCCAAGAGATACTTTTCGGGATATGATGAAATCTTTAAAAGAGAGGCAGGTAGACTATGCAATTATGGCTATTGAGAATAGCCTGGCTGGTAGTATATTGCCAAATTACAGCTTGATTAAGGGCTCCAAAATGAAAATTATTGGTGAAATTTATATCAGGATTAAGCAAAATCTGGTGGCTCTTCCAGGGCAAAAAATTGAAGATATTCAGGAGGTCTTTTCACATCCGATGGCTATTCTTCAATGTCAGGATTTTTTCGACCAATATCCCAAAATTAAATTAATTGAGTCACTTGACACTGCTCTGAGTGCAAAGGAAATTCGTGATAATAATCTTAGCAGGATAGGCGCCATAGCCAGCACGCAGGCAGCGAAGAATTTTGATCTGGATATTCTGGCTGGAGGAATTGAGACTAATAAAATGAATTATACCCGTTTCCTTTTATTAAAGGAAGAAAACGGTGAGGAATTGCCACTTGAAGGTGTAAACAAAACATCCATTCAATTTGCCGTTTCGCATAAATCCGGATCCTTGACAAAAGTACTGTCGGTTCTTTCTTATTACGATCAGAACTTAACTAAAATCCAGTCAATGCCCATCGTAGGGAAGGAATGGGAATATCAGTTTTATGTTGATCTGATGTTTGATGACTTAAACTGGCATAAAAAAGCGATTGAAGCAATCAGACCATTCACCAGTGAACTGGAAATATTAGGTATATATATTAAAGGTAAATCAATAATAGAAACATAATGGGTATAGATTTGAAACTTGAGAATTTCTCATGGTGTGGTGAGTGTGTTACTCGTCCATTAATAATTGCCGGACCTTGTTCGGCGGAGACAGAAGAACAACTCTTATTAACAGCCAGAGCTCTCAGCGCTAATGGTGTGAAAATTTTCAGAGCCGGTATCTGGAAGCCCAGAACCCGTCCAAATGCCTTCGAGGGTGTGGGAAGCGTGGGATTAAAGTGGATGAGGACAGTAAAGGAAGAAACCGGTATGATAACTGCCACAGAAGTGGCAAATGTTAAACATGTTTATGAAGCGCTAAAACATGGGATAGATATTTTATGGATTGGAGCCAGAACTTCAGCTAATCCTTTTGCCGTTCAGGATATTGCAGATGCTCTGAAGGGTGTTGATATTCCCGTATTGGTGAAAAACCCCGTTAATCCTGATGTTGAACTGTGGATCGGAGCTCTCGAAAGGATTAATAATGCCGGTATTACAAAACTGGCAGCCATTCACAGAGGTTTTTCAAACTATGATAAAACTCTTTTTAGAAACGATCCTCAATGGCAAATCCCTATCGAAATCAGACGAAGAATTCCTGATTTGCCAATTATCACAGATCCAAGTCATATTTGCGGAAACCGTCAGTTACTCTATGATGTATCACAAAAAGCTATGGACTTGAACTTTGACGGATTAATTATTGAATCTCATATTAATCCTGATAAAGCCCTTAGCGATGCCCAGCAACAATTAACTCCCGATGCGCTTAAATCAATGCTCGATCGTTTGATCCTGAGAGAATCCGGGGCAGAAATGGAGGTAGAGTTAAATTTAGCAGAATTGCGTGAACAGATTGATAAAATGGATGACAAATTGATAAATTTGTTTGAAAAAAGGATGCAGGTGGCTGCTGAAATCGGAGCTCATAAAAAAGAAAATAATCTTACCATTCTCCAGTCAAAACGTTGGGATGATATGCTCAAAAAACGTTTAAATCTGGGCTCAAAAAAGGGATTGAGTGACGATTTTATAACCAAAGTATTCAGGGCTATCCATCAGGAATCAATAAACAAACAGACTGCAATTATGAATGCACAGTCGAATAAAAAAGATGCTTAATCTCGAATTAAATACAAGCTCCGGTCATTCCAGAATCTATGTCTCCGAAAGCATGGCTAATCTGAGGAATTTCGTCGATCCTGAGCGAACAGTCTTGCTGGTAGATGAAAATGTTCTTCATTTTCACAAAAACAAACTGGCAGGATTTAAATATATTGAAGTGCCTGAAAGTGAGAGAAGTAAAAGCATAGAATTTTACACTTCTGTATTTGGAAAATTACTTGAATTAGGAGTCGACAGAAGCTGGAAAATTGTGGGAATCGGAGGCGGTGTTACAACTGATCTGGCAGGTTTTGTGGCTTCAACCTATTTTAGAGGACTAAGTTTTGGATTTGTTTCAACAACCTTGCTCGGACAGGTTGATGCCTCTGTTGGGGGTAAAAATGGAATTAATTTCGAAGGTTATAAAAACCTATTGGGAACCATCAGACAGCCCGAATTTGTAATCTGTGATGTGAAAAGCCTTGAGACTCTTCCACTTACAGAATATACCGATGGTTTTGCTGAAATCATTAAATATGGATTTATCAAGAATCCTGAAATTTCAGACTATTTGGAGGTCAATATCGAACAGGCATTTAATAAGGATAAGGAAGTACTTGAAAAGTTGGTTTTTGATTCTGTGAAGGTTAAGGTCGATATAGTGCAGTCTGATGAAAATGAATCAGGCGAAAGGAAAATCCTGAATTTTGGACATACCTTTGGTCATGCCATCGAAAAACTTCATGGGATAAGTCATGGTCAGTCGGTTAGTCTTGGGATGATACTCGCTGCCCGGATGTCTGTAAATCTTGGATTAATTAATTCTGGTATAGTTGACAAACTTAGTGGTTTATTAGATAAATGCGGCCTTCCTGTTACAGCAGATTTTGATATTGATACTATGGCTGAAGTAATGATGAAAGACAAAAAGAAGGCTGGAAATATAATGCAATTCATTGTTTTGGAAGCTGAAGGCAAAGCCATAGTGTATAAATTGAAATTAACGGATTTAAAATCAATTTTAAATGATTTGTGTTAGCCTGGGACATATAAGTTTTGCGGAGGCATTGAAAATCGCTGAAGAATCAGAAATGATCGAAATCAGAGCCGATTTATTGAATTTTTCTGATGAAGAATACACTTCTTTAATTCATTCTCCGGCAAAAATCGTATTTACCTGCAGGAAGGATTCAAAAAACAGTATCGACCGGAAATCCCTGTTTTCAAAGGCTTTAAGTGAGGGTGTTGAATATCTTGATCTTGAAATTGAATCGACCGATGAATTATTAGACTGGCTGAAAGAGGAAATGAAAGACAGTCAGACTCACTTGATACTTTCATACCATAATTATGAGAGAACACCTGATTCAGATGAGCTTAAGTCAATTCTGAAAAATTGCTTTGATTCAGGAGCCGATATTGCGAAGATTGCATGCATGGTGAATTCCGATGAAGATACTGTAAATCTTATAAAATTATATAGAAAAAAAGGACGGAAAGTTATTCTGGGTATGGGCGAAAAGGGAATGCTTACAAGGGTTGCTGCCCCTGTTCTTGGAGCTGAATTTACTTTTGCTGCTGCCAATAAGGAGTCGGCTACGGCACCCGGACAACTTACAGTGAAAGAGATGAGAGAATTATTTAAAATAATGAAAATAGCATAATATGAACTCATTTGGAAGATTATTCAGGGTTTCAGTGTACGGAGAATCGCACGGTAATTCTATTGGAGTTGTAGTGGATGGTTGTCCCGCAGGTTTATTCCTGTCCGAAAAAGATTTTGAAACAGATCTTAGAAGAAGAAAAAGCGGAGCTAAAGGTACCACTCCCCGCATCGAATTTGATATTCCCCATTTTATGAGTGGATTCTTCAATAATACCACTACAGGTGCGCCTATAAATATTCAGTTTGAAAATAGTAATACCCGATCGGTCGATTATCTGGAACTTCGCGATTTACCCCGGCCCGGCCATGCCGATTTTGTAGCGATGAGGAAGTTTGGCGGATTTGAAGACTATAGAGGCAGCGGACATTTCTCAGGACGGCTTACCCTGGGTCTGGTTACAGCCGGTGTAATCGCCAAAGCTCTTTTGGGTGAAATAAATATAACAGCAAGGCTTATTGAGGCAGGTGGGATGACCGATATTGAAAAAGCTGTGGATAAAGCCATAGAGGAAAATGAATCTATTGGTGGCATTGTTGAATGCAGGGTGTCAAATCTGCCGGTGGGATTGGGAGAACCATTTTTCGATTCGGTTGAATCTTTAATTAGTCATATTATTTTTGCAATTCCTGCCATAAAAGCTATCGAATTTGGCTCCGGATTTCAGGCGGCGAAAATGATAGGGAGCGAGCATAATGATAATATTATCAATATTGACGGGAAAACCGAAACCAACCATGCCGGAGGAATAAACGGTGGAATTACAAATGGCAATGATATAGTATTCAGAGTGGCTGTTAAACCAACGAGTAGTACCTCACAACCCCAAAAGACATTAAATTTTAAAACAGAGGAAATGGAAGATTTGGTGGTGGAAGGAAGACATGATAAATGCATTGCATTAAGGGTTCCGCCCGTTGTGGAGGGGGCTGTGGCTATTGTATTGGCGGACTTAATGATGATGGAAGATAAAATTAAAAGAATATATATACAGGATGATGAATAAAATGAGAATTGCAGTGGTTGGAGCCGGTAATATGGGCTCCTGGTTAGTGGAATCCCTTTGTCTTGATTATGAAGTTGGTGTTTATGATGCTGATCGTAACAGACTTAAATATTTCTTCAATTCAAGAAAATTTTTATACCTCGAGGAATTATTCGAATTCGAACCCGATATTCTGATAAATGCAGTAAGCCTTGAAAACACCGTAAAGGTATTTGAGGAATTGGTGCCGCATTTACCACAAAATGTAATTCTTGCCGATCTTACCTCTGTTAAAAATGGCCTGGCAGAATATTATAAAAAGGCAGGAAGACGCTTTGTTTCCACCCACCCTATGTTTGGGCCAACCTTTGCAAATGTTAAAGATTTAAAAGAGGAAAGTGCCATAATTATAGAAGAGTCTGATAAGGAGGGAAAAGAATTTTTTAGAAAATTCTACAGCGGATTGAAATTAAAAATCCATGAATTTTCCTTCGAAATGCACGACCAGACCATTGCATATTCACTTTCGGTTCCCTTTTCTTCAACCCTGGTATTTGCCTCATGTATGAAGGAACAAGTAGCTCCCGGCACTACCTTCAGAAAACATCACGAAATTGCTAAAGGACTTTTAAGTGAGGACGATTTTCTTCTTTCAGAAATCCTTCTAAATCCGCAAAGTCTGGAACAAATTGAGAAGATAAGCGAAAGTCTTACCAGGCTTGTCGATATGATCAGAAACAGAGATACAAAAGCCTTACATGCCTATCTTGCAGCAATCAGAGAGAATTTTGGTGTGGAAAAGAAGTGATATAGTGATGTGGTGGTTCCTGAGCCTGAGGTCCCTGAGCTTGTCGAAGGGCCGAAGGATGCTTCCTGAGCCTGAGGTCCCTGAGCCTGAGGTCCCTGAGCTTGTCGAAGGGTCGAAGGGCCGAAGGATGGTTCCTGAGCCTGTCGAAGGATGATGTGGTAATACTTCTATTTCTTAAAAAACGGCTGCCTCTTCTGATAGCTTAAACTCCTCCAAAGCCATTCAACCGGACCAAAACGGAAATATCTAAGCCAGATGGGACTTAGTATCAGCTGAAATATCCAGATGGCTGCCACCAGATAATACAATTCAAACCGTTGCCATTTTCCGTACTGGGCAAAGCCTGTAAAAATAATACTTGCAATAATTGTATGCATTATATAATTAGTAAGTGCCATGCGCCCAACCGCTGATAATGCACTCTTTAGAAAAGGAATAAGATTTGATTTACAGAACAACATTATGAGTCCGATATGCCCCATCATAGTGGGTATTCTTCCCAAATCGTAAGTTCTCAGAAGTTCATAATACTTTATTAAAGCAAAGTTGGAATTTATGTAAGAAGTTGTTTCAAAATAATTTATACTTAGTCCTATGCCATATCCAATGAGGATCATAAGGAAGTAATATCGAGAGGATTTTTCAGCATGTAGAATTCTTAATTTGAATAGGGCAATTCCTAAAAGCATCATACTTAAAATGTCAATATAATTGTGCCGGTAATGATATTCAGATTCAAAAAAATAGCTCTTCTTTTTCTGCTCTTTAAAAGCATCTGCGTAGCCATTTTGCATTCTTTCCATCCTGCTTTCCAGTATTTCAGCTGAAGGCTTCATTACAGCATATTTTTCAAGCCAGCTATAGTAATCCAACAAGGTTTCGTAAGGGATTTCTTCACCTCTTTCTATTAGTGAAACCGCATCAAAATAATGTTTTTGTTCCCTTTTCGAAGTATTTGCATCCTGAACATTCAGAAATACTCCCACAAGAACTATTGCTGCTGAAATGCCTATTAGTTTTTCAGGACTCAATCTTCTGAAGGGAAATAATAGCAGACCAATCATTCCGTAAGCAAACAAGATTTCCTCCGGCCATAAGAGAATATATGCATGAATCATTCCAATTACGATTAGCCAAATAAGCCTCCTGTACCAAACTTCCAATAATTCGAAACGATTACCTGAATCTTCTTTGACGTTTACAAAAAGCACAATACCGGCTCCAAAAAGCAGGGAAAATAATCCTCGCATGGTTCCTTCAAAAAACATGCTGTTTATAAAGAAAACCTTCAGGTTCCATCCGGTATGACCACCGCTTAAGGAAGGATCGAAATAGGCAGGATCGGGTAAAGCCATTCCTGCAATATTTATAAGTAGTATCCCTAAAAGTGCCACTCCTCGCAAGGTATCTATGGAACTTATCCTTTTTTCTGCTTTAAGTGGTTGTAAATTATTCACAAATAGGGAATTAAATTAGTATTCGTTTCAAAATTCTTCTACCCAAAGATAAAAATAATACCTTTTCTTTTGTCGCATTATTTAGAAATGTACAAAACCGTTAATATTCGAGCCTGCCTGCCTTGCATCACCGGAGCAAACCCGGCAGCGAGAGATTCTCGATTTTCTATTCTTTTAATAGGGGACAAATATAGTACGGATGTTGCATGCAAGATCCCTAAAACCTCGGATCCCCCCTCATCTCCAGTCTCGCCATTTTTTCCACTTCAACACTCGGAAAACCAAACTCTTCCACAACGGTTCCAAGTATAAGATAAACTCCGTATCCTCTGAAAGGGTATTTTTTCAATGTATCAGGAAAGTTTACCGTATCGAAGAATTCTCCCTCGGCATCGAGAAAGGCTCCGAAATGCATATATTCTCTTTTAATGGTATATACATTTTTCAGTGAGGCCAGCTGTCCGACCATTTTTACTTTTTTGCCTATATTATTGATGAGGTCGCGGGCTAAAATTTCACCCCTGAACCGGGTAGTAAGCATATCAAAATAGCTTAAGGAAACCGGAAAACCAAGCAATTCTATTTCATCGTAGGCATCTTCGATTATTTCCCGGCTGAGAACAGGTAGTTTGAATTCCCGTTTTTGAATTCCGAATAGTTCCAGGCTTTTCAGTTCAGGCAGCTCTTTCCCGATAGTCATATGGGCTTCCCACAGCAATTCTTTTTTATCTTTCCCTGTGAATCGAAAAGCATTAATCCGAATGAGAAGCACCATTTGTTCCCGGCCTATTTTCACCCGGTTGCTAAAATCTTCCAGATCTCTGAAAAGGCCATTGCGCGATCTTTCATCCAAAATCCGGTTAATTGTATTGGTTTCGAGATTCTGCACATGCACAAAGCCCATATAGATATCAATTCCTTTAATATTTGTGGTAAAATCGCTGTTGTTAAGACAGGGGAGAAGAATATTGGCACCACATCGTTTTGCTTCGTTGAAATACACCCAGCTACGGTAAAATCCGCCAAAATTGTTGATAACAGCCACCATAAATTCAAGTGGATAATGGGATTTCAGGAAAAGACTTTGAAAACTCTCCACTGCGTAAGAAGCAGAATGGGCCTTTGAGAAGGAATATCCTGCGAAGGAACTTATTTGTCGCCAGACTTCCTGACTTAGTGTATCTGGATAGCCAAAGGATTTACAATTGTTGAAAAACCTCATGGCAATCCTGTCGAGTTCTTTTTGAGAACGAAATTTTCCACTCATAGCCCTGCGCAGTACATCAGCATCGGCAAGATCGAGTCCGGCAAAATGATGACCAATTTTAATAACATCTTCCTGATAAACCATTACCCCGTATGTCTCGCTAAGTTGTTCTTTCATAACAGGATGCAGGTATTCGAATCCATCCGGATTATGAAAACGCCGTATGTATTCTTTCATCATTCCCGATTTGGCAACGCCGGGTCGTATGATGGAGCTGGCAGCCACTAGACTGATATAATTATCGCAGCGGAGTTTTTTCAGGAGTCCGCGCATGGCAGGACTTTCAATATAGAAGCAGCCATTGGTTTCGCCTTCTTTCAGTTGATGGCGGACTTTCGGATCGACTTTAAACTCATGAACGCGGTGTACGTCGACTGTGATGCCCTGATTTTGCTCAATAATCTGTGCTGCTTCACCAATGTGTCCAATACCACGCTGACTCAGAATATCCAGTTTTTCATAACCAAGTTCCTCAGCCACATACATATCCCATTGCGTTGTTGGCAGTCCTTTTGGCGGCATATCAAGAGCTATATAATTGGTAATGGGTTCTTCGGAAATCAATACTCCACCCGCATGTATGCTTCGCAGGTTGGGGAAATCAACAATTCTTTTCCCAATGGCATAAATCTGATCGATAATTTCATTCTTATTTAATTCGTGGGAAGGATCGTTTACCAGCCGGTCAATTTCTTCTTTGGGCAGACCGTACACTTTTCCCAGTTCCCGAAAGATAGATTTTCCTTTAAAAGTCGACATGGTGCCGATAAGAGCCGTATGACGTTTGCCGTAGCGTTTGAAAATATAATCGAGAACATCGTCTCTTTCTTTCCAGGAATAGTCTATGTCGAAATCGGGTGGACTCGTACGCTTAGGATTGATAAAACGTTCGAAATATAAATCCAGTTCTATGGGATCTACATTCGTAATTTTCAGACAATAAGCTACCACTGAGTTGGCGCCGCTTCCACGTCCCACATGGTAATATCCCCGCGACATAGAATAGCGGATTACATCCCAGGTAATAAGAAAATAGGATGAAAATCCAAGTTTGTCTATGATTTCCAGTTCGTGTCTCACCCGTTTCTCCGCTTCTTTAGTATTTGTTTTATATCGGTATTTCATTCCTTCCATCGCCAGCTTTTCGAGCAAAACCTTATCGTCATTCCGGCTTGTTGTGAACACCTGTTTGTTTTTTATACTGTTGAAGTTGAACTGAATATGACAATCGTCGGTCAGCACCCCGGTATTCCTTATGATTTGGGGATAGTCTTCGTAAGCGCAAATCAGCAGGTCGGGGGAAATCATAGTATCATTTTCTGATCCCAGATTCTCAGGTATAAGTTTAGAAAGGAGAGTATTGTGATCTATAGCCCTCAGATGTCGATGAATTACAAACTCATCTTTATTTGCGAAACTTACCGGTTTCCAGATGATAAGCCGGCTTATCAGATCGGCGACAGGGAAGGAGAGGAGTCTGTTTACCTCATTTGGCCTGACACCCACCAGTTCATTTGACCGGAATTTTTTTGGAAAATTCTGCAAAGAATATACTATCCATACATTGCTAAACTTCGGCGGACGGTCGGGTAAAGCTTCTTTTTTCTCGTTATGCCAGGATAAAAATTCGTTTAATTCAGAGAAACCCTTATTATTCCGTGCTATTCCTGTGTACAAATAGCGGTCGGAATCGCGAAACTCTATGCCTGCTATGGCTTTAATGCCATTCTCATGACAAAGTTTTACAAAATCAATTATACCGGTACTATTATTAATATCGGTTAACGCAAGTGTTTTAACACCATATCTGCGCGCCTCTTCAATTATTCTCTCCGGCGACATGGTTCCGTATCGGAGGCTGTAGTATGAGTGTGTGTTTAGGTACATTCAGTGAAACTTAACTTATATGAGCGATAGCGAAATAGAAGTTTTAGTTGAACGAATCCCGGGTATTCTCCCGGGATCAGGGTACAGGCAATTGGTATATAAAGTTTTCATGAGCGATAGCGAAATAGAAGTTTTAGTTGAGTTTATGCTGAATTTTTTCAGTGCGAATCCCGGGTATTCTCTTAATATCTATCAGTCTCTTAATTTTGAGATGCAAAATCTTGCTTCTGTAACAGAGAGCTGGCTATCAGGAAATAGTCGGGTAGGGCAGAGCCGGTTTCAATGGCCGGTGAGAAACAGCTCTTCCTACCGCATCCTTTCCATAGCGATTCCTTAGTTTATCCATAGTCAGATACAGATTTATCATTTCCGATGTGTCTTCGAACATATTTAGTTGTTGTACTCCCTGTACCAGGTGACTGAATTTTACGCCGATGAGTCTTATCAGCATTCTTCTGCTATAAAGTCTGTCGAAAAGCTCTTTGGCGATAGGAATGAGAACATGATCCAGGGATGTATATTGAATTCGTTTCTGTAGATTATGCGTGTCAAAATTGGAATATCGTATTTTTACCGTGATGCATGAAGTGAGCTTCTGCTTTTTCCGCAGTTCATAAGAAATCTTTTCAACCATACCCACCAGAAGTTCTTTAAGGTATGCAATATCAGCGGTATCTTTATCGAAAGTATGCTCAGTGCTTATAGATTTTCGTTCGGAATAGGGGGTTACCAGACTGTGATCGATACCATTGGCCCGCTTCCATATTACAGAGCCATTTTTTCCAAGCAGCTTTTCCATCATTTCAGGAGGAATCTGCCTGAGGGTATCAATGGTAACGATTCCCATCGATCGCAGGAGATGAAAGGTCTGTTTGCCAATCATGGGAATCTTACGAATAGATAATGGCGAAAGAAAGTCTTGTATTAATCCGGCTTCAACATATTTCTCTCCATTGGGTTTTGCTTCTCCTGTGGCAATTTTACTAACGGTTTTATTTACTGATAGACCAAACGAAATTGGGAGCCCTGTTTCATGTATTATTCGTTCCCTGAGTTCGTGAGCCCATTTATGACTCCCAAAGAAACGATCCATTCCTGTAATATCTATATAATGCTCATCAATGGAAGCTTTCTCATATACAGGAGCACTTTCGGCAATAATATCTGTAACCATATGCGAATAACGCGAGTATTGTTCCATGTCGCCACGAACCACAATGGCATCGTTGCACAGATTTAAAGCCATTCTCATGGGCATGGCCGAATGGACTCCATAGCTTCTTGCCTCATAACTACAACTGGCAACCACTCCGCGATCGGAAGTCCCTCCAATAATAACAGGTTTTCCTGCCAGTTTACTGTTTATCAGTCGCTCCACAGATACAAAAAATGTATCCAGATCCATATGTACGATTGTTCGGTTCATGTTAGTGTGGTGGTGTGCTAATGTGCTGGTGTGCTAGTGTGGTAGTTGAGACGCACAGCCGTGCGTCTGTATTCAGTTGCATACATGGTAATTTACGATATCTATAAAAACCTGTAACCATCCGCCAGCCGGCGGAAACCAGCACCCAGCAACTTTTTCACTTAATTATTTGCATGTAATATTTTAATTATTTATTTTTGATTAAAAATTAATCATATTTACGATCATAATATAATCATTATTTATTAAAGCAACAAACATTGATCGGAAAATATTCCTGATTTGTTTTCTGAAAAGGAGTAGGTTCTGATTTAAAACTTAAACACTATGTATTTCAATTCAAACATGAAGATTCTAAGGAAAAGAAGAGGAAAGACACAGGATGAGTTGGCTTTTGCTCTTGATATGAAACGCTCCACCTTAAGTGGTTATGAGAACAAGGTGGCCGAACCGGGCTTGGAAATTCTTCTCAAATTCTCCGATTACTTTGGAATAGCGATTGATACGCTTTTAAAAGTAGATATGTCACTGCTCGGCGAAAGTCAGATTTACCAGCTTGAACATGGTCAGGATGTTTTTATTTCCGGAAGCAAGCTGAGGGTGCTGGCAACCACTGTAAACAATGAGAACAAAGAGAATATTGAAATGGTAAACGAAAAGGCCAAAGCCGGATATACCAATGGTTTTTCAGACCCTGAGTTTATTAGTGAGTTACCCGTATTCAACTTGCCATTTCTTTCAGGTAACAAAAAATACAGAACATTTCAGTTGAATGGAGATTCAATGTTACCTATCCCTGATAAATCGTGGGTTACCGGTGAGTTTGTTCAGGATTGGAGAGAAGTAAAGAGTGGTGATGCCTGTGTAATATTAACCTTAAATGAAGGTATAGTATTTAAAATTATCGAGAATAAAATAGCGGAAGAAGGGAAATTAACTCTTTTTTCACTCAATCCGATTTATGAGCCATTTGATGTGGAAGTAAGGGATATCAGAGAAATATGGAGATTCACTCATTATATAAGTTCCGATATCCCCGAACCTTATATTCCACAGTCTGATTTAACAAAAACCGTTGCTCATATTAAGAAAGAAATGAATATTCTTAAATCACGCATAAATAGATAGATATCTTTTTATGATAATAAGATGATATTAAACAATTACTTTTTTAGGGTTAGTCTGAATTAATTAATTAACTTTGATTTAACAAAAACTATTTTGCTAGCAATCAGGGTCTTATGTTAAATAGAAATCAGACTGGAATAAGATAAGTTTCAGCACGAAAAAGGATAAGTATATTAAATATGAACAAAGATTTTCAAATATTGGTCGTTGAGGATCAAGAAGATAATTATGAATTATTGCAGGAATTTCTGCAATCTTTAGGCTATACCGTACTATTGGCTCAAAACGGACTTGAAGCGGTAGAGAAGGCAAAGCAAAGCAAGAATATTGATTTAGTCCTGATGGATATCAAAATGCCTGTGATGGAAGGAGAGGAGTCACTCCTTGAATTGCGTAAAATCTTTCCTGAATTACCAGTTATTGCAGTTACTGCGTATGCAATGGCTGGTGATAAAGAGCGTTTCCTTAAATTAGGATTTAACGCCTATCTGACAAAACCCATAAGTCTTGGCGAGTTAAAAGAGAAAATACTGGAATTTCAAAATATTAATTAAGTGAGTAGTCCTTGTTTAATAAGCGTTCCTGTTCTGAAAGTTTATAGAGGGTGTCTAAATTGAAACGGATAAACTTCTCCTTTTCTTTTTGTGAGTTCATGCTGATATAACGGAATTTATCTTCGGGACTTAGATTGAATGCACGGGCGATAGTATCAGAACTCATAAGATCAGGTTTTAAATCCTTTAAAAAGTTAGTATTTACAATTTCAGCATAATAATAGATACTTTTTATTAATTCCTGATCTGTTATTTCCCCTCCCGGTTTAACTTCAAGAATACGGCCTCCCGAATATAATTTGTCTTTATAGTTCTTATCATAGTCGGTAAGGCTGAAATTACTAAAACCTTCGATCATAATAACCATTTCACCTAAAGTGTTCTTCGCCACAATTTGATTTATTTTGACCTCAGTACCAAAGTTTTGAATTTTATTTTTTAAAACAAAAGGAATTCCAAAAGTAGAATTTGTGGCTACCGTGTCGTTAATCAATTGCTTGTAACGAGGTTCAAATATCTTTAAAGGAAGATCCTCTCCCGGGAAAAGACATATATTTAAAGGAAACAAGGGAATATTTCTGATTTTATTACGCGTCATTAAGTCTGTTTTCCTTTTAAACAATGAATGAAATATATTGTTTAATTTTCATTCTCAAATCTTTCTTTCATAATTTTACAAAAGGATAGTAAACCTCCTGAAAGAATTTTAGAAAGAAGCTGAAATATAAAACATCTATGTGCTATTTTGTTGAAATAAATCTGAGCCGGCAAGAACTGGAAAAACGCTTTAATGTTCCAATGATTGAAGATCCCCGATATATGCAGGCTAATATATTCCCGGCATTCTCAAAGCCACATATTCCTGTAATAACATCAGACCAACCCAATTCTATTCAGATTTACCAGTGGGGTCTGATCCCATCCTGGGTGAAAGATATGGAAACTGCGAATAAGATAGCTAATGCAACTTTTAATGCCAGAGCGGAATCAATCTTTGAGAAGGCTTCATTCAGAAAAGCAGCCAGATCACAGAGATGTATGGTGCTTGCCCATGGATTTTTTGAATGGCATACCCAAGGAAAAGAAAAAACTCCCTTTTATATCAAGAGAAAGGATGACGAGGCATTTGCCTTTGCCGGCTTATATGAAAATTGGAAAGACCCTGAATCAGGTCGGTTAATAAAAACAATATCCATTATTACTACTGAAGCTAACCCACTCCTGAAAAAGATTCATAACTCAAAAAACAGAATGCCTGTCATCCTGTCGCCTGAAGATGAACGCGAATACATAAATTCACAACTGTCAAAAGAACAGGTAGAAGGATTTTTTAAATCTCTCGATGAGAAACAATTGGAAGCCTACCCTATTAATAAATCAGTTTTCCTGAATCACAAGGATAAGCTGGATCCTGAATTGCTGAAACCTTCAAAATATAATCCGCTGGATAATAAAAGTGAAGACATTCTATTCTAATCCTTTATTTAGAATTTATTTGAGAGAAAGCGCTGCAGATGTGTGTTATCCATAACAAATGCAATTGCCTATATGGAGTACTCTTAGATTTGTACAAAAAAGGAAAATCAATATTAAACAAATGACCCTGCTTCGATGTATTATTACAGAGGTTCAGACCGCCATTTCGGATTATCAGGTTTAGTTATTTTTGGTTATTAGGTTCTATTCAGGCTCGCATCATCCAGATGCATCTCCGAAGGTCTGAACCTCTTTTCTTTCAAAATTTTCTGTAAAAAGAATAATATTTTCATTTCCCAAACCATTTTTTATATTTGAATTTTTTCCAAAGAAAAGATTATTTTAATTATTTTGGAGAGCCAGATTGTTTATAACTGCTTTAAATAATCCCTAAATTTTGTTTGCAAGCCTAAGCAGTTAAGCTCCAGCAGGTTTATTAACAAATTGTTGATAAATCATGCTGAAATCTTGTTCATTTCTAAAGCATTTTTTTCTTGCATAGAAATAAGTCCTGATATATATTTGTTAGACCAAGTGAGCGATAAAAGACTGCAACGCTGACAACAAAGTGAAACGTTCTTCGGAACGGGAATCTGAGATTAAGGAGAAAATTCGAAAGAATAAATCCCTGTCGCGTAGCAAGTAAGAAGGAGATTCGTCTCCGGATTACCCGGTAACTAAGGGAAAATCGTTTACGATGATCTTTGAATGGCTGGCACAAAAACCTGGGAACGAAAGAGGACCTTAACGGGAAATCAATCACCTAAGCTACATGGATTAAGATCGTAAGACCTGAATTTATGAAGTGGATTTTGTGAATCTTTCAGTAACAGCCGGTAAAACGGTATGAGTGGAAGAAAGGTTATCATGGCACCTAGTGTGAAAATAACCGGTCATAATAACAGTAACTTGGCATTGTTTAGATGCTACGGTATCTAAAGAATGAAATGGGAACTACTCGGTCAGAATAGTTCCCATTTTGTATTTTGTATACTTTCAACCCCTTCTTTCACCCCCCCTCTCTTAATTGTTTGATTAAGGAATGTATTTTATACATTAAAGTCCCTTTTTGAAGGGCGTGTTATGTTATTTAACATGGAAATGCGGTCATTTTTCATGGTTTTTAAAAGAAGTTTCCTTACAAATAAAACTAGTGTAAATACTTGAAAACATGATATATATACGATAATTGTTAATATCTGAAATAATCGGTTAGCATCTTTATTTGAATTGAATAAAAATATTGAATTACTTTTGCAGAGAAAGAATAGTTGTTCTGATTAAGCTCTTTGAAACATGCATACTCAAAAAGATTTGCCTGCCGAAATAAATATAAATTTTAAAACAAAGCAGGGTCTTCATTTCTTTCAGGTATGAATGTGATGTATTGCTTCGATAGCCTTAACAGGTCTGTTTTGATAAATGGATAGTGCAGAAGCCCTGAGGCATGTAAAAAAAATTAAACTCATGAAATTTAGATTCCTAATATTTTCCGGACTTATGGTCCTGTTTTTCTTTGGGGAAATTGCGATAAGTTTTTCTGATAAGACAAATAGAAATTCTATTATTAATGATGAGAATCTCTCTTTTGCCTTAAATCTTGAAAATAGTGACTCACATTTCGAACAAGCCATTTATATCGATAAATTATTTGAATCTTTCATTGAACATTATAATATAAAAGGAGCTTCTGTTTCTATTACCAAGGATGAAAAATTAATTTACGCCAAGGGATTTGGGATGGCAAATGAAGAGACTGGTCAGAGTGTTCAGCCGGGTCACCTTTTTAGACTGGCCAGTGTGTCTAAATTGATTACAGCAGTGGCAGTAATTCACATGGCAGAAAACAATATTCTCAGTCTGGATGATAAAGTTTTTGGTAAAGAGGGGATATTAAATGATGAAATTTATCTCGATTTTAAAGACAAGCGGTTTGATGAGGTGAGTGTTCGTCAATTATTAAATCACACGGCCGGCTGGTCAAGAAGGAGTGGTGATCCTCTGTTTAATTCTGATATAATTAACCGGAAAATGAAGAATGCTCCAGGAGACGATCTGGAGAAGTTGATTCGTTATGAATTGAAGAAAAACTTATATTATAATCCGGGTACTGAATATTCCTATTCTAATCTGGGTTATGCTATTCTGGGTAAAATCATCGAAAAAAAATCGGGATTGTATTATGAGGACTATGTGGTAATGAATGTTCTTAAACCAATGGGAATAAATGATATGCATATCGGATCGAGCTTGTATCATGAAAAACTCCCAAACGAAGTAAGATATTACGAACCAGCCGGATCCTCCCAATGCCTGGCTTTTGATGGATCAGGCAGAATGGTGCCTAAATCATACGGAGGGAATAACATCCCGCTTATTGGTCCTGCAGGTGGCTGGGTGGCTTCTTCACCGGAGCTGGCAAAATTTCTTTGCTCAATTGATGGATTTAATAATGTACCTGACTTTCTCGATTCTACAAGTGTTTACAACATGGCAGATCCTAAAAGTGCAGGTAAAGGTTTATTTGGATGGAGAGGAAGTGATCAGCACGGGACCTGGTGGAGAACCGGATCTCTCTCCGGGACAAGCACATTTGTGGTAAGAATGGAAAATGGATTAAATTGGGTGGTTTTATTAAATACATCATCCTATAAACGAACCCGGATTCATAATAAATTATCCAAAATTATTTTTGCTGCAAGCTACAGAGTAAAGGAATGGCCTGAATATAACCTCTTTACTTCCATGGAAAATAACAATGTTAATCCTATAGAAAAGATTCCTGTAAAAAATCCTGAATTATAATCCTGATTTCCTTGCATACTTATTCAGGAAAATTAATTTTGCCTGTTCATCAGGTGTAAATTATTTATGGATTTAGTTGGAAGTAATCAAGTTGGTATTGAGATACTTGAGTCTGTTAAGTTCGATTTGTTCATTGCTTCCTCAGGCTTCGAAGAAAGATGCACATGGCTTGTTTCGAATTATACTATTGTTGCCGACAAAAAAATTGCTCTGGCATCAGCAAAAAAACACTACGAAATTTTCAAGGCAGGGAAAAATAAAATTTTCAAGGAAAAAGGTTTTGACCTACTTAATGTAGGGCTGGATGAAAATTCTGACTTGCTTAGCTTTCTTGAAAAATTTGCGGCTAAAAATAATCACAGGGAGTTAAATATACTGGTTGATTATTCAGGAATGACAAAAGTCTGGTTTTATTCAATACTGAACTTTTTTGCTCATTTGGAAAATATGGATAATGAAATCCATATCTATTATAGTTACACTCCGGTTCATTATATTAAATCTAAAAAACCAAAATCTATCCGGGCTGCAGAATCAATAGTCAGCAATGCTAAAATTCTGAATTCAGAAAAACCAAAAGTCCTGATTATCGGACTCGGACTCGAGGCCGGTAAAGCTGAATACATTAAAGAGTTGATTAAACCGGATAAGACTATTCTTTTATATGCAGATCCTGCTCCAAAAGAATATGTAGATTTGATCTTTTCTAATAATAAGAATGTTATTAGTGAAATTGATATGCGGAATATGATAAATTATCCTCTCAAAAACCTGAATGAAACGATGGATATTTTGACAAATCTTATTTTGGAACTCCGAATGCAGTCAAATATTATCCTGGCACCTCTTGGACCCAAGTCCTTATCTTTAATATCTATGATCCTAAATATCCAGTATCCCGATGTTGATATCTGGAGAATAAGTTCAAATTTGCACACTTCAGACTTAAAACAACAAGCTTTGCTAAGTCCTCTGATTTTGAAACTGAAATTCTCCGGATATGAAGAAGAATAGCATATAATTTATTGCAAATTAGTCGTTTTTTTCAAAACAATTTCGGAAATTCGTTGTTAAGCAACTATAATGTCTGAAAGGATATTAATAATAACCAAAAAAATAACAAGTAATAACCTTCATATTTTTGAGGGTAAAATTCTTATTAACAATCAGTTAAATGGCACTATTTGAAATATTAATGCCCAAAATGGGCGAAAGTATTGAAGAGGCAACAATTACAAAATGGTTCGTAAAAGAAGGCGACAAAGTAGTTGAAGATGATTTGCTTCTTGAAATTGCTACAGACAAGGTTGACTCAGAAATCCCTAGTCCTGTAGAAGGAGTTGTACAAAAAATATTGTACAAGCTCGATGATATTGTAGCAGTGGGATCTGTTATTGCTATCATAAACATGGATGGAGACGCCGCAGTTGATGATTCTAAGCCTGAAACAGCGACTGTAGTTGCTGAGAAAATTCAGGAGACAGAAACAAAAAAATCTGATGCAGCAGTAAAACCCGCTGCAGCGGAGACCATTGAATCGGTTTCAGGAAGATTTTATTCCCCACTCGTAAAGAAAATTGCTAAAGAAGAAGGAATTTCTCAACAAGAATTAGATTCCATTCCGGGATCAGGACTTAACGGACGCGTTCAAAAAGATGATATCCTGAGTTTTGTTAAGAATAGGAGCGGAGTTAAAGCTGAAACTCAAACTCAAACTCCCACACAAGCTTCCGAGAGTCAGAAAAGTGTCTCTGCCCAGAGTAGCGAAGCAGCTCCTCCACCTGTAAGTATTTCTGGAGGGGATGAAATAAAGAAAATGGGTAGAATGCGAAAACTGATCGCCGATCATATGATTAATTCTGTGAAAGTTTCTGCCCATGTAACCAATATGATTGAGTCGGATGTTACAAGAATAGTAAACTGGAGAAGCAAGGTTAAAGATCAGTTTCTGAAAAGAGAAGGTGAGAAAATTACCTACCTACCCATTTTCCTTGAAGCAGCGGTTAAGGCACTGAAAGATTTTCCTATGATTAATTCTTCTGTTGATGGTGATAATATCATTATTAAGAAGAATATTAATCTGGGCATTGCTGTAGCTCTTCCCGATTATAATCTGATAGTTCCTGTAATTAAGAATGCTGATAATTATAATCTTTCCGGCCTTACCAAAGAATTGAACAGATTGGCTTCAAGTGCACGGGAATCGAAATTAAAACCCGAGGAAATCCAGGGAGGAACCTTTACAGTAACTAATTTTGGATCTTTCGGGAATACCATAGGAACCCCAATAATTAATCAACCCCAGGTAGCCATCCTTGCCGTTGGCGCAATTGAGAAAAAACCTGCTGTAATTGAGACTCCTGAAGGTGATGTAATTGGAATAAGACATAAAATGTTTTTATCCTTAACATACGACCATAGAATAATTGATGGAGCTTTAGGTGGATCCTTTCTTAAGCGGGTTTCTGATTACCTTGAAAATTTTGATATAAACCGAACTGTGTAAATTAATAGTAAAATGACTGATAATATTAAATTTCATATAAAAAAAACAGATAAAGAAACACTTGCAAAGTGGTTTAAACTTATGAGTTTGGGACGTGCTCTCGACGACCGTGCACCTAACTATCTAAAACAAGCAATTGGCTGGTCATATCATGCTCCCTATGCAGGTCACGATGGAATACAACTTGCCATTGGTCAGGTTTTTGACAAAGAAACAGATCATTTATTTCCTTATTACAGGGATATGCTTACATCCATTTCGGCTGGTCTTACTGCTGAAGAAATTATTCTGAATGGGATATCCAAAGCCGCTGACCCTGCTTCAGGGGGAAGACATATGTCGAATCATTTTGCCAAGCCTGAATGGAATATTCATAACACCTCTTCTTGTACAGGGAATCATGCCTTACATGCTACCGGTTTGGGAAGGGCTCTAAAAAGATACGGTGTAAAAGGTGTTGTAATAAATTCACAAGGCGAGTCGTCAGTATCGGAAGGTTATGTGTATGAGGCAATTAACGGCGCGAGTAATGAAAAACTACCGGTTATATTTGTCTTTCAGGACAATGGCTATGGGATTTCGGTACCCAAAGAAGACCAAACAGCAAATAGAAAAGTAGCTAATAATTTTTCTGGTTTTAAGAATCTGAAAATTATCCATTGCAATGGTAAAGATGTCTTCGACTCCATGAATGCCATGACCGAAGCCAAAAAATTTGTTGAGGAAAATGAAATACCTGTTATTGTTCATGCAAATTGTGTAAGGATTCATTCTCATTCTAATTCCGACCGTCACGATTTGTATCGCGACGATTATGAGATGAATTATGTAATGGAATATGATCCATTGGCAAAATACAGAAGATTACTTATTCGGTATAAGAGGTTTACTGAAGAAGAAATTCTTGCTTTTGAAGCAGAAACCAAGGAAATTGTAAAAGCTGCACATAAAGTAGCCCTGTCATCTGCTGATCCTGATCCTGCTTCCATCTTCGATTTTGTAATCCCTGAACCTTATGTTAGCGAAACTTATCCTGAAGGATTGCATAATTTTAAAGGCGAACCTAAGAAACTTATCGAGGGCTTAAATGAAACGCTTAAAGCTGAATTCCGTCATAATCCGGATACTTTTATCTGGGGACAGGATATCGCTAATAAAGATAAAGGGGGGATTTTCAATGTATCGAAAGGAATGCAACAGGAATTTGGCAAAGAAAGGGTGTTTAATGCTCCGATTGCTGAAGATTTTATAATGGGTACCGCCAATGGTATGAGCCGGTTTAACGATAAAATCAGAATTGTTGTTGAAGGAGCTGAATTTGCCGATTATTTCTGGCCGGCTATGGAACAGCTGGTAGATACTTCTCACGATTATTGGAGGACTAATGGAAAGTTCTCGCCAAATATCACTGTTCGTCTGGCATCAGGTGGTTATATCGGAGGTGGATTGTATCATTCGCAAAATATCGAAGGTTCTTTAACCACCTTTCCCGGAATCAGGGTGGTTTATCCTTCCTATGCAGATGATGCCGCCGGATTACTAAGAACTTCTATAAGGTCAAGAGGCGTTACTATTTTTATGGAGCCAAAGGCATTGTATAACTCACCAAAAGTAGCCAGCTCTATTCCCGACGATTTTGAAGTCCCCTTTGGAAAAGCCAGAATCAGGAAAGAAGGAACTGATATCAGCATTATAACCTATGGAAATACTACGCCAATGTGTGTTGATGTAGCTGAGAAACTTGAAACTGAAGGGATTTCAGCCGAAGTAATGGATTTAAGATCCTTAAGTCCGCTCGATGAAAATGCTATTTTGAATACGACAAAGAAAACCGGGAAAGTAATTATCGTTCATGAAGATAAAGTATTTGGCGGTTTTGGAGGCGAACTGGTTTCCTTAATAAACGAGAAAGCATTTGAATTCCTCGATGCACCTGTAATGAGAGTCGGATCTACCTTTACTCCTGTTGGATTCAACAGAATACTGGAAAAAGCAATACTTCCGGATGCAAATAAGATTTATGATAAATGTAAGGAACTGGTTAATTACTAAATATTTAAAATGAAAAAGACAGCCATATTTTATAGTTACAATACACAGAAGACTGCTAAAATTGCTCAGCGAATCATAGAAGCATTTGGCGAAAATACCATTGATTCAGTAAATGTTGAGGACCTGAATTCCGACAATTTCCTTAGCTTCGATAATTATATACTTGGTGTTCCTACCTGGTTTGATGGAGAATTGCCAAATTATTGGGATGAGTTTATTCCCGATCTTGAGGATTTTGACCTGAAAGGTAAATCTTTTGCCATATTTGGACTGGGCGATCAGAAGAAATACCCGGAGAACTTTGTTGATGGAATTGGACTTATGGCCGAAATATTGATTGAAAAAGGAGCTAAGCTGGTGGGTTACACTTCTACCGAAGGCTATAGTTTTGAGTCAAGTAAAGCGGTCGTAGGCGATCAGTTTTTAGGACTTGCTATTGATTATGAAAATCAAGGTAGTATGAATAAGGACCGTGTAAAAAATTGGGTTGAGAATTTGAAAAAAGAATTCACTTAGTTTTTTTTGGAATAGTTTTATATAGGAAGTCGCAATGACTTATAACTTACTATTTAATAGTAAATTTAGGGTCTTTTTGTAAAAAATATAAGTATTAGTAGCTTTTTATTATAATAATTAGCATTTTTGCATACAATTAGCCTGAGTTATCGGAAAGCATTATAAGGAGTGTTTTCCGGTATTTTTTTTATCAAAAATAACAGAAATGGCAAAAGACAGAGTTTACGTTTTCGACACCACTTTAAGGGATGGTGAACAGGTGCCGGGGTGCCAGTTAAATACTGTGGAGAAAATTGAAGTTGCAAAAGCATTGGAGCTCCTTGGTGTAGATGTAATTGAAGCAGGATTTCCTATTTCTTCTCCGGGCGATTTTAACTCGGTGGTAGAAATATCTAAAGCTATATCAGAACCAATAATCTGTGGTCTTACCAGAGCGGTAAAAAAAGATATTGAAGTGGCTGCAGATGCTCTGAAATTTGCGAAAAGGCCACGTATTCATACCGGAATCGGAACTTCATCCTATCATATTTATCATAAGTTGAACTCTAATCCTGACGAAATAGTGGAGCGTGCAATAGCTGCTGTAAAATATGCGAAGAGCTTTGTTGAGGATGTTGAATTTTATGCTGAAGATGCAGGAAGATCCGAAAATAAATATCTTGCCAGAGTTATTGAAGCAGTTATAAAGGCCGGAGCTACCGTGGTAAATATTCCCGATACCACAGGTTATACATTACCGGAGGAATTTGGGGCAAAAATCCGCTATCTGAAGGAAAATGTCAAAAATATCGATAATGCAATAATTTCTACTCATTGTCATAACGATCTTGGAATGGCTACAGCTAACACAATATCTGGTGTTATTAACGGTGCACGGCAGGTAGAGGTAACCATGAACGGGATAGGGGAGAGAGCTGGAAATACTTCCCTGGAAGAAGTGGTGATGATTTTAAAAAGCAGAAAACATTTGAATCTGCAAACCAATATCAATACCCGGAGGATTTTTAATACCAGCCGCCTTGTTTCTACACTTATGCGCATGCCGGTACAGGCGAATAAAGCAATTGTAGGTAGAAATGCTTTTGCACATTCTTCAGGTATTCATCAGGATGGAGTTTTGAAGAATCGTGAGAATTATGAAATTATCGATCCAAAAACAGTTGGAATAAATGAGTCGTCTATCGTTCTTACTGCCAGAAGCGGAAGAGCCGCCCTTAAGCACCGCTTGTCAATTTTAGGCTTTACATTTACTAAAGAAAATCTCGATCATATTTATGACGACTTTTTAAAGCTCGCTGATAAGAAAAAAGATATTTCTGATGAAGATTTAAGGGCTTTGGCCGGAAAAGAGGAAGCAATCGCTAATAACAAAATTCACCTTGTTAGATTACAAGTGGCCTCCGGTAAAGGAACAATACCGGTAGCAACAGTTACTCTCGAAATTGAAGGTGAAGAGTTTACAGCTACCACTGAAGGCAATGGGCCTATTGATGCAGCTTATTCTGCGGTTAAGTTAATTGTTAAAAAGAAGAACAAGGTAGAAGAATTTCTGGTTCAGGCAATCACTCGTGGAAGCGATGATTTGGGTAAGGTTCATGTTCAGATTGAGAACAAAGGAATCAGGTATTACGGATTTTCCGCTTCAACAGATATTATTACCGCTTCGGTTGAGGCTTATATTGATGCTTTGAGTCAGATTATTTAGGATGATTTATTGACAATACGGAATCCAGGCTTCCCTTAATCGGGGAAATTACCAAATTTCATTATATATAAATACAATCACCATTTGATTTTATAATCAATTGGTATTTAGGGTTGTAGCGTGTAAATCGCAACAGTATTTTGATTTAGCTTAGTTTTAACCTGCAACAATGATAATCAGGAATTGTCTCAGATCATCTTTTCGGAGATATCAATCCGGTATTATTATTTATCTGATTTCTGTCTTTTAACGAAGCCGAAATCCATGGATTTCCCCCTTTATTCAGATTTTAACACAATTTAACAAATTATTCTTCGGTTTCGATGAATGTTTTACACCCGACTTGTGTCTAAGGCATTGAATGAGATTTTAAACAACAGTAATTTGATTTGAAATGAAAAAGAATATAGCAATTTTAGTTTTCCTGTTCGCTTTGTCTTCTGTTTTGGAAGCACAACAACCCTCAGGGACAGATCGGGCCGCAATGATGAGTGTGAGGGAATCGCTAATAAAAGGAGTAATTTACGATGATGATACGAATTCACCGGTTGAATTTACCTCTGTGGCTTTATATAGCATGAGAGACTCAAGTTTGGTAACCGGTACTATTTCAGGCCCCGACGGCAGTTTTATCCTGAAGGAACTTCCTTATGGGAAATATTATCTGATTGCTAACTTTATGGGTTATGAGAAGCAAACAAAGGAAGACCTTACGTTAACACCAAAACAAATTTTTATCGATGTGGGAGAACTCAGATTGTCGCATTCAGCACAGGAACTCGATGAAGTCGAAGTAATTGCCTCCCAGGCTCATGTAGAATATAAAATTGACAGGAAAGTAATAAATGTGGGGCAGGATATTAATGCGGCTACAGGAACTGCTGTGGATGTACTTCAAAACACACCTTCTGTTAACGTTGATATAGACGGGAATGTAAGTTTACGCGGAAGTGGAAATTTCACGGTACTTATCGATGGTAAACCTTCACCCCTTACGGGTAGTGATGCATTGCAACAAATACCGGCCAATGCAATCAGAAACATTGAAATAATTACCAATCCGTCAGCAAAATTTGATCCGGATGGAATGGCAGGTATTATAAATATCATTTCCAAAAAGAATGCTTTGCAGGGTTTATCAGGGGTTGTGAATACCACTTTGGGAACAGGAGAGAAATATAGCGGAGATTTTTTACTAAATTATAAAACTGAAAAATTTAATCTTTATGGTGGTGCCAGCTATAACGACCAGACTTATAGTGGTGATTTGTACCAGTTAAAGGAATTTTATGATGCTTCTCAGGATGAATCTTCTTATGATGAATCGAGGGGATCCCGGAATATGGGAAGATTTGGTAAGGAAATTAAAGGTGGAATCGATTATTCTTTTAATGAAAGTAATATTCTATCCTTATCAGGTGCCGTGGGAGTGCAGGAGCGGGGCAGCGGTGGAATAAGCGATCAGCATATTTATAATGACGCGCTTACTTATAATGATTATTTGATAAGCGACAGCTATAATTTTCATGGAGAGGATTATTATAAATTCAATCTGAATTATACCCGTAAATTTGCAGATCCCGGACATGAAATAGTAGCTTTCATTGACTATAGTAAAGACGCAGGTTCTGATTATGATGAGCAAAAGGAGTATATTTCGAATTCATTATTTGAAAAAATCGGACTTGTACCTGAGCAATTAAGATCATCAGAAATTGGCGATGATAAGGAATTTCGTGTACAAATCGATTATACTAAACCGATTGGTGAATCGGGTCGTTTTGAATCGGGCTACCAAATGAGACAGGATAATTCAGCTGAAGTTTACCTCTTTGAAAATTATATACCTGACGATAACATCTGGATGCCCAATGATAGTTTTTCAAGTGCCAATGATTTCTACCGGAATATACAGGCAGTTTATGCTACCTATGGAAATAAGCTGGGTAAATATCAGTATCAGCTCGGTTTAAGAGGGGAATATACCAACCGGAAAGTCGATTATCTTGAACTTTCAGAGCCATATAAAATTAAGAGATTAGATTTCTTCCCTACCGTCCATCTGTCAAGATCACTCGAAAATAATCAACAGTTAACAGCTTCCTACAGCAGAAGAATTAATCGTCCCCGCGGCATGATGCTGGAACCATTTATTACGTATATGAATTCCACCACTCTGCGTCAGGGAGATCCAACTCTCGAACCTGAATACATGAATTCGTATGAATTGGGCTATACTAAGACATTCGGAAAATCGTTCATAGCCTTTGAAACATATTACAAAAACACCATCAACAAAATTGAAAGGGTTCAGGAAGTATATGATATTGAAAATAAGATTTCATTAATGACGTATGATAATATCAGTCAGGATCATTCCTTAGGTGGAGAATTGATGGTAAACCTAAGTTATAAGGAATGGTTGAATGTAAATGCAACTTCCAGTCTTTACAGGTATTGGATTGAGGGTGAAATTAATGGAATTGAAATAGATACAAGGAGCAATAATTGGGATATGCGTCTGAATACCACCTTCAATTTTTCAACCAAAACAAGGCTGCAGCTTACAGGTATGTATATGGGACCGTCGGTGACTGCTCAGGGCACCCGAGCTGCCTTCCTGTTTTCAAATGTGGCATTGAGACATGATTTTTTCGATCGGAAATTATCCGCAACACTGCAGGTAAGAGATATCTTTGGAACGATGAAACATGAGTTTACTTCGAGCTCAACCGACTTTTCATCCTATTTACAGATGACCCGTGAACCACATGTAGTAATGCTTTCTTTGAGTTATAAAATAAATAACTATAATCAGAAGCGAAGCAGATCATCAGGATCTGAAGATTCTGAAATGGGTGGTTCTGATATTTTTTAGGAAAAAACATAAGCTGTTTTATTCAAAATTGTCTGATGCTGATTGTATACTAAAACCTCCCGAATAGTTTAAATATCTCATATCTGATACTGATGAAAAAGAACAAAGCGGCAACTTTCGGGTTTTACTAATACGACATCATGCTAATTGAGGTAGTTCAGTAATTTAGTCGAAATTAATAAATATGGCAGTGCTTTTGTAATGACATGCTTCTTTAACAGATTTTTGAATCGAAAGAGAGTTGTGGCTTGATATTTGAGTTAATTAGCCAAGAAAAAAATATTTTCATGAAGTTTATTTTTAGTCTCATTTTTATTTGGGTTTTGTGGTTTCCTGTAACACAAGCCGAAGTAAACCCTTTGGTTGGTTATACTTTATCAGGCCATGTTACGGATGCTGAAACAGGTGAGGAACTTATAGGAGCAAATATTTATGCTAAGGAACTGGGATCCGGTACCGTGGCAAATAAATACGGCTTTTATTCCTTAACCCTGAACGAAGATGAGTATACAATCGGATTCTCCTATATTGGTTATGTTACTACAGAAATGAGGGTTAAAATGTTTGGAAATCAAGTTCTTAACATTGAACTGTCAAAATCGAAGACTTTATTGGAAGAAGTAAGCATAAGCACGGTAAAAAAGAATGCCAATATTACAAGTCTTGAAATGGGTACGGTTTACCTTCCCATTCAGTCAATTAGAAGAATTCCGGCATTAATGGGTGAAGTTGATGTGATTAAAGCCATTCAACTGCTACCGGGTGTTTCCAGTCCTTCCGAAGGGTCATCAGGATTTAGTGTCAGAGGCGGATCTATCGATCAGAATCTGGTGTTGCTTGATGAAGCCACGGTATATAACGCTTCCCACATGATGGGTTTTTTCTCCGTTTTTAATAATGATGCTATTAAAGATGTAAATTTATATAAAGGAGATATTCCGGCAAGTTCAGGAGGGCGACTTGCCTCTCTGCTGGATGTTAGAATGAAGGATGGAAATAATAAGAAGTTTTCGGCCTCCGGTGGAATAGGTTCCATTTCGAGCCGGTTAACTATGGAAGGCCCGATAATTAAAAACAGGACCAGTTTTCTCGTAGCCGGAAGACGTACCTATGCTGATTTGTTTCTGCCTCTTTTGGGAGGTGATGAAATTAAAGACAGTAAACTTCATTTTTACGATTTGAATATGAAGATCAATCATATCATAAATGAAAACAACAGGCTTTTTCTTTCAGGGTATTTTGGAAGAGATGTTTTTGCAAATGAGTTTGCGGGAATGGAGTACGGCAATCGAAGCTTTTCTTTTAGATGGAATCACTTATTTAGTCAGAAACTCTTCAGCAATTTCACCCTTATTAATTCGTATTACGATTATGAGCTCGGAACCCCGGCCAATCAACCTAACGGCTTTCTCTGGAAATCCGATTTGTCTGATCTGAGTGCCAAAGCTGATTTTATTTATTATCTGAAGCCTGAATTTACATTTAAATTTGGGGCTGTTTCAACCTACCATCAATTTACTCCGGGTATTGCCAAAGGAACCGGGGAGGAGTCCTTATTCACAGAATTCAAAGTCCCCGATAATTTTGCTCTGGAGAGTGGGATTTATGCCATGAGCGAACATAATTTGAGCAAGCATTGGTCGTTGAAATACGGACTAAGGTTTTCTGTATTTCAAAACATTGGACAGGCAACGATATATAATTACGATCAGGATTTTATGGTTAGTGATTCTGTTGTTTATAATAAGGGCGAACTTTTCAATACCTTTTCAGGACTTGAGCCGAGGTTGGGTTTGAATTATACCATAAACGAAAAGAACTCAATAAAGGCCAGTTATAACAGAACCCGTCAATATCTTCAGTTGGCACAAAATTCTACCGCCGGCACGCCACTTGATATATGGTTTTCAGCAAGCCCCAATGTAAAACCTCAGGTTTCTGATCAATTTTCCCTTGGGTATTTTAAGAATATGAGAGATAACCGTTTGGAAGCTTCTGTGGAAGCATACTATAAATCTATGAATAACACCATTGATTTCCGCGATCACGCAGTACTTCTGCTAAATCCATTTCTTGATGGGGAAGTAAGAACAGGGAAAAGCTGGTCATACGGAATAGAATTCCTGCTAAAAATAAGCGAGAAAAAGTTTAACGGTTGGCTGGCTTATACACTTTCAAAAACCGAAAGGAAGATTGAAGGAATAAATAATGGCAAGGTATATGATGCCCCTTACGATAAACCTCACGATATTTCATTGGTACTTAATTATCAGTTAAATGATCGCTTGAGTATTAGCGGTAACTGGGTTTATTCCAGCGGTTTGCCTTCAACTTTTCCTACCGGAAGGTATGAGCTTTTGGGTAAGATTCTTCCCATTTATTCAGACAGAAACGATTATCGTTATGACAATTACCACAGGATGGATTTGTCGGTGACACTGCAGGGGAAAAAGAATACAAAGAGAAACTGGCAGGGAGAATGGAATTTCTCAGTTTACAATGCTTACAAGAGGAAAAATACCTGGGCTATAAATTTTGTTCAGGATGAAACAGATCCGACCATAACCTATGCTGAAAAGACCTATTTATTTTCAATCATTCCGGCGGTTACTTATAATTTTAAATTTTAGAACATGCGTTATAGCTTATTAATTATTCTAATTTTAATACTTACAGTCTTTTCGTCGTGTACCGAGAAGATAGATATAGAATTGGATAGTTCCACAGCCCGGCTTGTAGTTTATGGTGAAATTACTACTGATACCTGTGCCCATCGCATCAGCCTTAAAAAATCGGCCGATTATTATCTGAATGAACCGGCTCAGGGCATATCAGGAGCCAGAGTTGAAGTGCGGTATGCCGACAGCAGCCTTTTATTTACTGAAAAACCGGTGGGTACCGGAAATTATTACAGTCCGGATGACTTCTTTGGAATGGCCGGAATCACTTATTCTTTATTGATTTCAGGGGTAGATATTGATCTTGATGGTGTGGATGAAGATTATTCTGCCAGCTCCTTCTTACCCACAGTTAATCCCCTCGATTCGATAGGTTTAAAACACACAGCTGTCCACTTTTTCTCAGGTTGGGAAGTTATGGTTTATGCCTGGGATCCCCTTGATGTAAGAAACTTTTATTCCTTCAAAGTATGGTTAAACGGTGAATTGCAAACCGATACACTATCGGAATATGTGGTTCAAAACGATGACTTTTTTAACGGAAGTTATACCAATGGAATTACTTCTCAATTTCTGGATGACTCAAAAAGCGCAGAGAAGGCATTTCCGGGAGACACCGTAATATTTGAAATAAACGGGATAACTGAGGAGTATTACAATTTTATAAATGAAGCCCGCACAGAAACATTTATGAGAGCGCCATTATTTAGTGGTCCACCGGCTAATATTACCACCAACATCAGCAATGGGGCACTCGGATTTTTTACGGCATATTCCATAGACAGGGCGGTAAAGATAGTACCGGAATACCCTGATAAATAAAATTCCTGACTATTCGAAGACATATCTTAAGCCCAGATAGATACCACAAAAAAGCTTAAATTCCAATTTCCTCCTAATAGATTTTATATGCGACCTGACTAGTAAAATTTAGTACATTTTTGGTATAATCAGTCATGTAAACCACCATACACATAAATGTACGAAATACAATCGCAGTCCTATTTTTTTCCTTTGCATAATGGTTGACGATTCGTCCAAATCCATTATAAAATTATAGCATACCCATAAAATATTCCTACCCAACCCGGTATAAACGTCAAAATTTAATATTAACTTAGATAAAAATATATAAGTAATCACACCTGTGGATATTAGCCCAATTTGGGATAAATTCATTGTAAAACACCTGCACTTAAACTAGTTGGCAGAATTTTTAAGAAGGCCGCCCACCGTATCACCCACCCGCCTGTAAAACATGCACAAGTAAACATTTATGCACTCAAAGTAAAAATGGAAGATACATTTTCCGCAGTAATATGCGGACATGGTAGAAGAAAATGCACAAAGGTTACATCAAAATCCCGATTATTACCGCAAGCGACAACAGATCACCGGGTATATATTAGGAACCATGAAACGACAACAATTCAACGAATGCTCACTGACACGGGGGTTCACTTTCACTCTAGTTTGTGGAAACGATAATGTCCTGGGTGAAGCTGGGCTGATGTTTATCGGCTACAACCTGAGGCGGTGTATTTCGGTGTTGGGAGCCGAAGAGTTCATTAAAGCATTGAGGTAGTGCTGTTTGCCTGATTAAAGGCTGAAATTCAGCTTATTTTATGTCAATTAAAGGAGTTTTTAATTCTGACTTTAAAAACAACTACGAACATGAAAACGATTTTATTGCCCCAAAAGCCTCTGAGTTTCATTCTAAGACCTTATATTTATATTTAAATTGAGTTTTTAAGCAGACTTTCGTTAAAGCCAATGCCTAAAAGAAACTACCTGTGAATGTGGTATCTTTAAAGTAGAAAAAAAGAACATTCACAAAAAAACAGGAAGTAAGCGAACTAATTGGAAAACCTCGTCAGTATTAAGGATATACTAAAGTTGAATAATGAAAGAAATAAAACAAATAAATGATATTTGTGATTTTCTCAGGCAATCACAGGGCATTGACGTCTCAACTTATGAAGATTCATTCCTAAAAAAAACACTTCAGAACAGAATATCAACATCTATGTGCGACTCCATGGAGGAGTATTTCACTTTTCTTAAGCAAAATAGTACTGAAGGAAATCTTTTAATAGCTTCGCTTCAAAACAATTATAGTGAGTTTTTTCGCAATGCCCTCACTTTTGCAGTTTTGGAACGCATAGTTCTACCATACATAGTGAAAAAAAAGAAAAAGAAGGAAATACGTATATGGTCAGCAGCATGTGCACAAGGGCAGGAGGTTTATAGTTTTGCAATGTTATTGGAAGAGCTTAGGGGCGGAGATGATGAAAAGTTTAAATATAGAATTTTTGCAACCGATAAATGCGATGCGCAAATTAATAAAGCCAAGCATGGGGAATACCCATCTTCAGCTCTAAATAACATAAATTTTAAACGGGCAGAAAAATGGTTCACAAAGCGAAATGATGTGTTTACTATTAAATCTGAACTGAAAGAAAATATCGATTTTTCTATTTTCGACTTACTCGGCAAAAATTCAGGCAGCCCTTCAGTAAGTATATTTGGAGATTTCGATATCGTATTCTGTGCCAATCTGTTGTTTTATTTCAACTCTAAAAACCAGAAGCAGATAGTTAATAAAATTAGTAAATCTATATCAGATGGTGGTTATTTGATTACAGGTGAAGCAGAAAGACAAATTTTGTTAAATTTAGATTTTTCTGAAGTATTTCTACAGTCGGGGATATTTCAGAAAAAAGGTGGAACACGGGAAAAGGATGGAACGCGGATAACGCAGATATTAAAATAACGCGGATTTAGACAGATAAAAATCAGCGATAATCAGCGTTGCTTGCATCCGCTTTATCAGCGTTCAAAATTAACAGCGTTCTAAAAATAATATAGTATGAAGCTACTGCACAAAGACTTAACAGAAAAAATAATAAAAACCTTTTATGATGTGTATAATGAATTGGGCTATGGTTTTCTTGAAAAAGTTTATCAGAATGCCTTATTCTTTGAATTAAAAACCAGGGGGTTTCAGGTGGAGGCTCAAAAACAAATTAAAGTTTTCTACAAAGATGTTGAAGTAGGTGAATATTATGCAGATATTGTGGTTGATAATTTAATTATTCTGGAGCTAAAAGCCGCAGAATATTTAGTGAAGGAATTTGAATGCCAGTTGATTAACTATCTAAGAGGAACAGATATGGAAGTTGGATTACTTTTAAACTTTGGCAAAAAGCCTGAATTTATTCGTAAGGTTTATGAAAATTCTCGAAAAAAATGGAACGCGGATGACGAAAAAATGGAACGCGGATGACGTTGATATTAAAATATCGCGGATTTACACGGATAGAAAATCAGCGATAATCAGCGTTGCTTGCATCCGTTTTATCAGCGTTCAAATTTAACGATATTAAAAAAAACTAAATATGAAACTCGAAAACCTAAAAATCGGAACACTCCTTAAAACAGGCTTTGCTATCCTGCTTTTATTTGTGATTGTAATTGGTTTTATCTCCTACGAGCATACTAACAATATCGCCCAACAAACAGAAACGATGTATAACCATCCTTTGCAGGTGCGCAGGGCTGTGGGGGAATTGAAATTCTACATTACCGCAATGCATCGCGAGATGAAAGATTTGTTTTTACCCGAAAGCGACATACGAATGCCGGTCACACTCAACAATATTGAGCTGTATAAATCTTCCGCTTTCGAGCGAATTGATATCCTTTATGAGTGCTATTTAGGTCCCCGTTCCGATATCGATTCTCTGAAGCAAAACTTTATTGTATGGAATTCAATGAGAGAAGAAACCATCCGGCTGCTCAGGGAAGGAAAAACAACAGAGGCAGCACTAAGAACCTATTCTGAAGATGGGATTGCAGGTATACATGTTGAAGTTGTATTCATGTCGTTGGATAAAGTCGATATTTTTGCCAGCAACAAAGCCGATTCATTACATAGCACAGCTCAGGAATTAAACAGGTCGTTAAACAAACAATTATTCATCCTAATCGCTATCATTTTTTTCATATCGCTTTTTATAAGTTGGTTTTTGCTACGGGCCATGCGCAAACCAATTGACGAGCTTATTGGGGCAACCCAGCGATTTCACAAAGGCGATTTAACGGCCCGAAGTTCCAATACTTCGCAAAACGAGTTTGGAGCGCTGTCCTATTCATTCAATGCCCTTGCCGAT
>JAIOZM010000134.1 GCA_021740585.1 Bacteroidales bacterium | reverse complement strand
TTCGGATAAGTATATTTTGCAATCTTCGTCCGTTTTAAAGCGTTCAGCAAACTGTATGAGATTTTGACCTCTGAATATTTCCATATTTCTGTTGATTTTCAGGATGCTAAGATATGAAATTAAATGATGACCTCTATAAACTTAATATTACAGAACATTATTCAAGTGATATTGAAATAAAATTTAATGGGTATAAACCAGGATTTCCAATACCTAATTTCTATAAATCTGCCGGAAGTCATGATTATTTAACAATATCAGGACAGCGGGATGATAATCTCAAAATTTTAATCCTGGGGTACAATAAAAGGGTATATCAATATGAAGCTACTCTCCGTTACTTTTTTTCAGGAAATACCTTAATCATGGGCCAGTATTTATTTAGAAGAGAAAAGGAGTCCATTAGTTTTTTGTACCTGAAAGAGAAAATATTTGAAAAGTACAAGCTTCCATTTTCTAAAAACTCCACGTATAATGATGAATTTATGATAAAAGATAAAAAGGGGAATATTCTCAATGCGAAGGACGATGGTTTTAACGTAGAGGTAAGTATTTATAATCCCTCTCAATCTCTTATGTCAAATATAATACCACCCGGGGGTATTAGCAATATAGAAGAATTTTCGGGAAAAGCAGCCAGCATAACATTCTAAAAAAAATGCTGTCCGAAGACAGCATTATCTATTTAAGATTTCATTATTTCTTTTTTCGCTTTCACCTTAGAAATAGTTAATTCCTCAGCTTTTTCCTTGTAATCTACCAGAATATTATCTCCTTCACTCAGACTATGTTTAATTATTTCTTCCGCAAGCGGATCCTCAATGTATTTTTGAATAGCTCTTTTTAAGGGCCTTGCACCATATTGCTCGTCCCAACCTTTTTCTACAATAAAATCTTTAGCCACATCAGTGACTTCAATCTTATACCCTAATTTATTTATTCTATCGAACAAATGAGCTAATTCAATATCAATAATCTTATGAATATCCTCCCTGCTAAGTGATTCAAAAATCACAACATCATCTATTCTGTTCAGAAATTCAGGAGTAAATGCTTTTTTTAAAGCATTTTCAATTACCCCGCGAGCATAGGTTGATTTCTCAGACTTTTTAGTTGTGGTTTCAAATCCTACCCCCTGGCCAAAGTCCTTAAGTTGCCTTGATCCTATGTTCGAGGTCATGATTAAAATGGTATTTTTAAAATCTACTCTACGTCCATAACTATCAGTTAATAGCCCATCATCTAAAACCTGAAGTAACAGATGAAATACATCCGGGTGAGCTTTTTCAATTTCATCCAGAAGAATAATCGAATAAGGCTTTCTTCTTACTTTTTCCGTTAGCTGTCCACCTTCTTCATAGCCCACATAGCCCGGAGGAGCTCCAACCAATCTGGAAACCGCAAATTTCTCCATATATTCACTCATATCTACACGAATGAGCGCATCTTCAGAATCAAAAAGATATTTTGAAAGTACTTTTGCCAGATGGGTTTTACCAACACCTGTAGGGCCAAGAAAAACAAAAGTTCCAATAGGTTTATTCGGATCTTTTAATCCCGCTCTATTACGACGTATGGCTTTAACTACTTTTTTAATGGCATCATTTTGGCCAATGACTGAATTTTCCAGGTCACCTTCCATATTTACCAGGCGGTCGCTTTCATTTTGAGCAATCCTTTGAATAGGAACTCCTGTCATCATAGCAATAACTTCAGCAACATTTTCTTCGGTAACCGTTTCTCTATGAATCTTTGAATCTTCTTCCCACTTCTTTTTTTCTTTATCCAAATCCTCCTGCAATTTTCGCTCAATATCGCGGAATTTTGCAGCTTCCTCAAACTTTTGATTGTTTATCGCTTGCGTTTTATTCGCTTTTGTATCTTCTATCCTGTTCTCTATGTCAATAATTTCAACCGGTACATGAATATTTGTAATATGTACCCTCGATCCTGCTTCATCCAAAGCATCAATAGCTTTATCCGGAAGATAACGATCAGAAATATATCGCATGGTCAAACTCACACATGCCTTAATGGCATCATCTGAATAAGTAACCAGGTGGTGGTCTTCGTATTTTTCCTTAATGTTATTCAAAATCTCAACTGTTTCTTCCGAAGAGGTAGGATCAACAAGAACTTTCTGGAACCTTCTCTCCAAGGCCCCATCTTTTTCGATATATTGCCGGTATTCATCGAGGGTAGTCGCACCAATACATTGTAGGTCACCACGTGCTAATGCTGGCTTGAACATATTTGAGGCATCGAGCGACCCTGAGGCATTTCCTGCTCCAACTATTGTATGTATCTCGTCAATAAACAGAATAATATCCGGGTTCTTTTCCAATTCATTCAATACTGCTTTCATTCTTTCCTCAAACTGGCCTCTGTATTTGGTTCCAGCAACTAAAGAAGCAAGGTCTAGAGTAACAATTTTTTTATTAAACAAAGCCCTTGATACTTTTCTTTCAACAATTCGCAAGGCAAGTCCTTCAGCAATTGCTGATTTGCCCACTCCAGGTTCACCAATAAGGATTGGGTTATTCTTCTTTCTTCTGCTTAATATTTGTGCAATTCTTTCGAGTTCGCGCTGTCGCCCAACAATAGGGTCGAGACGGCCTTCTTCCGCATATTTTGTGATGTCTCGTCCAAAATTATCAAGTACAGGTGTTTTAGATTTGGTATCAGAAACTTTTTTAAATCCGCCACCAAACTCTTTACCTTCATCCGGATCATCGTGTGCTGTGCCCCCAGGTAATTCATCTTTAGGATCCATATTATGATCACTTTCTGTATTTGAAATAATAGCCTTAAGCTCATCCTTTACGGCATCATAATCTACGCCATAATTACTGAAAGACCGGGTAACAATATTATCATTATCTTTTAAAATGGCCAGGAGCAAATGCTCTGTACCAATTAAATCGCTATTAAATAATTTTGCTTCCAGGTAGGTTATTTTTAATGCCCTTTCTGCTTGTTTTACTAAAGGGATATTGTCAATTCCTTTTTGTTTATTCTCCGTATTGTTAGCAACAGCCATTTCAATTTCCTTTCTTACCTTTGATAAATCAATACCAAAGTAAGTAAGTATCTGAATCGCCATTCCTTCGCCTTCCCGAATAATGCCTAACAATAAATGTTCAATGCCAATGTAATCGTTCCCAAGTCTGATAGCTTCTTCGCGGCTATAGGATAACACGTCTTTTA
The DNA here is from genome assembly GCA_021740585.1 of Bacteroidales bacterium. Classification (GTDB taxonomy): domain Bacteria; phylum Bacteroidota; class Bacteroidia; order Bacteroidales; genus JAGLSB01. The sequence continues at coordinate 5,329 of JAIOZM010000134.1, read as the reverse complement.
CTCGCTGAGAAAATTTAGCTTCCATATTCACGTTTCTAGTCCAATTATTTTATGTGCTGATAATCTTACTAAGATTAACTTATTTTTACTAATAAAGTTGCAATTATAATACCTTTATCAAAAACCTTACCCAAAATATAACAAATCCAACAATGACAAGTTGTCGGATTGATCAAATTTATTTACAAATATACTGAAAACGATGGGTTTAAGTAATAATTATTAACATTGGCGTGTTAGTAATAAAAAAACGGTCAAAACATCAAAAAATCCATTAAAAATTGCTATTTTCGCTACCGCAATATAGCATAGTTAAATAATTGAATCTGAAGACAATATGGAAATGGAAAATATGCAGAATGGCGAGCGGATAATAAAGGTTAATATTGAGAACCAAATGAAAGCGGCATACATTGATTATTCTATGTCGGTCATAGTGTCAAGAGCTTTGCCAGATGTCAGGGATGGATTGAAACCGGTTCATCGGAGAGTGTTGTACGGAATGCTTGATTTAGGGGTATTTTCTAATAGGCCCTATAAAAAATCTGCCAGGATAGTAGGAGAGGTGCTAGGTAAGTATCATCCGCATGGTGACACCAGTGTTTACGATGCTATGGTGCGTATGGCGCAATCATGGTCCTTAAGATATCCTCTTGTCGATGGACAGGGGAACTTTGGATCAATGGATGGTGACAGTCCGGCAGCAATGCGATACACGGAAGCACGCTTACGTAAGATTGCAGAAGAAATGTTGGCTGATATAAATAAAGACACCGTTAATTTTCAGCTGAATTTTGATGATTCACTTGAAGAGCCCACCGTGCTTCCTGCAAAAATCCCTAATCTATTAATCAATGGGGCTTCCGGTATTGCAGTGGGTATGGCTACTAACATGCCTCCTCATAACCTGTCAGAGGTAATTGACGGCACCATTGCCTACATTGAGAATAATGATATTGACATCCCCGGACTGATGAAGTATATCAAAGGCCCGGACTTCCCTACAGGTGGTGTAATTTATGGATATGATGGCGTTAAGAGCGCTTTTGAAACTGGTCGAGGACGAATTGTTGTTAGGGGTGAGGCAGTTATTGAAGACGAAGATGATGGAAAACCTCGTATTATAGTCTCTTCTATACCATACCAGGTCAATAAGGCAGATATGATAAAAAAGGCAGCCGAACTTGTCAATGATAAAAAAATAGAAGGAATATCAGACATCCGGGATGAATCGGATAAAGATGGATTGCGCATAGTTTATGATTTAAAAAGAGATGCAATTCCGAATGTAGTTCTTAACAAATTATATCAATACACCCAGTTACAGTCATCTTTTAGTGTTAACAATATTGCACTGGTTAAAGGACGCCCGATGATGTTAAACCTGAAGGATCTTATCGTGTATTATGTGGAACATCGTCATGATGTCCTTATCAGGAAAACGAAATATGAGTTAAATGAAGCAGAGAAAAAAGCTCATATCCTCGAAGGCCTTATCAAAGCACTGGACCATCTTGATGCTGTGATTGCCCTGATCAGGGCTTCCAGAACACCTGATGAAGCAAAAAGTGGTTTGATGGAGCAATTTGAACTCTCTGAAATACAAGCAAAAGCCATTCTGGAAATGAGACTTCAGAAACTTACTGGCTTAGAGCAGGAGAAATTGAAAGAAGAATATGAAGAATTAATCAAACATATTGAAGAACTTAAAGAAATTCTTTCCAATCAGGAATTACGGATGGAGATAATCAAGAAAGAATTGATTGAAATAAAAGAAAAATATGGAGATGAACCCCGCACAGAAATTGAATATTCCAGCAAAGACTTTAGTATAACAGATACCATCCCTGATGAGGAGGTGGTTATTACGGTATCCCATATGGGATATATCAAGCGGACTCCTTTAGCAGAATACAGGGTGCAGAACAGGGGCGGGGTTGGATCGAAAGGAAGCAATATAAGGGGTGAAGATTTTCTTGAATACCTGTATGTAGCTACCAATCACAATTACATGCTTTTCTTTACGGAGCAGGGAAAATGTTATTGGTTAAGGGTTTATGAAATTCCTGAAGGAACCAAAACATCCAAAGGAAGAGCAATTCAAAACCTCATTAATATTGAGCCCAACGATAGTGTTAAAGCATTTATTACAGTCAAGGATCTCACCGATAAAGAGTATGTAGAAAACAATTTTATCGTATTGTGCACGACTAAGGGAACAATTAAAAAAACATCCCTCGAAGCTTATTCAAGGCCTCGTCAAAATGGAATCATTGCCATTAATATAAAAGAGGGTGATGTTCTTCTGGAAGCCAGGCTTACCGATGGAAAAAGTGAAATAGTAATGGCACTTCAATCGGGTAGGGCTATCCGCTTTCCTGAAAAAACTGTACGTCCAATGGGACGGAATGCTTCGGGTGTAAGGGGAATCAAACTTGCCGGGCCTAAAGATTCTGTGATCGGTATGATATGTCTTCAAAATGGTAATCAGGATGTATTGGTTGTTTCTGAACGGGGATATGGTAAAAAATCAAATATTGATGATTACCGGATCACCAACCGGGGTGGCAAAGGTGTAAAAACCATCAACATCACGCCTAAAACAGGTCAGCTTATAGCCATTAAAGCAGTTACTGAGTTTGATGACCTCATGATAATCAACAAATCGGGAATTTTAATCAGAATGTCAGTTTCTGATCTTAGAGTTATGGGCAGGGCTACACAAGGAGTGAGGCTCATCAATTTAAAAGGGGATGATAGTATTGCCGCTGTAGCAAGGGTGGAGAAAGAGGATGAAGAGGAAGTGACTACAAACAATGAGGAAATAACGAATTCAGATCAGGATGCAGTAGAAACTACAGATACTACTGATTAGATAAGATTTAAAAAACTTACTTAAAGTTATTATTCTGCACAAATTATTAAATAATTTAAGAATCATTCCAAATTGGTTTAGTATTTGGTATATACTCTAAGGATTTTAATATTTTTGCTAATTGAAAAAATTGAAAAAAACAGATATTATGAAGAAAATTGCATTTGTATTTATTTTTATGCTAATTGCAGGTTTTGGTTTTTCGCAAAAAAGCCAGGTTCAAAGTGCGATCGTTTACCATCGTCAGGGACGTCTGGATAAAGCCAAAGAGGCCATCGACAAAGCGGCTGAAAATGAAAAAACCATTACTGATTCAAAGACATGGTTTTACAGGGGTAAAATTTACATTGACATGTATAATAATCCTGATACTGCCATTAAAAACCTCGACCCGGATGCAATCAATAAGTCATACGATTCTTATATGAAAGCCCGTGAACTGGATACTAAAGGGGAATGGACCAATGACATAGCCATGGATTTACCCATTGTAGGTGAGGCATTTTTTAACCAGGGAGCCAATAGTTTCAATGAGGGGATGAAATACCAGGATATGAACGATACTGTAGCTGCCGTAAAAACCTTCACAAAATCGATGACTTCGTTCGAAAAAGCTTTTGAAATTTATTCTGCCTCTGGTATAAATGATACCACTACTATTTATTATGTGAGTGTGGCCGCTGAATTGGCAGGGGATTATGAAAAGGCCAAAAAGAACCTGATTACCCTTGTAGATATGCAATATCCTAAGCCCAGTATATTTTCTTCCCTGGCTACAATTTATTACAACCACGACAAAAATGTAGAAAAGTCATTAAGTACATTTAAAGAAGGACGCGCAAAATATCCTGAGGACCTGAACCTGTTATTGCTTGAGACCAACGTATTTCTTTCAGAAGAAATGACAGAGGAGGCCCTGGATAACCTTCAGATGGCTGCAATGATGGATACCTTAAACCCAACTATCTTTTTTGCCATTGGGGCCAAATACAACGAAATAGTGGATGATACATCCCGGACAAAGGAAATGAGGGAAGATGCTTTTGAAAAAGCGGTAGTTGCCTACGATAAATCCCTGGAATTAAAACCAGATTATTTTGATCCTGCATATAATATGGGCGCCCTTTATGTAAATAAAGCTTCATCTATTATTGATGTGGCCAACCAGCTGCCGCTAAGTGCTGTAAAAGAATATGATGAAATGAAAGCACAGGCTGATGGTTATCTTGAAAAATGTGTACCATATTTAGAAAAAGCACATGAACTTGATCCCACAGACCGTAGCACTATGTACTCTTTGAAAGAGATCTATACCCGAATTGGTAAAGCTGATAAAGTGAAAGAAATAAATGCCAAGCTGGAGGAGAACTAAAAGAAATTGTTAAGTATAAAAGGGGAGGTAATCAAATATCTCCCCTTTATAATTAAATATTCTACTTAACATAATATTAATTATAGGACATTAGCATATGTTGTAAAGAATTCCGTAATCCGCACCTTTTGCGGATTTAACATAAAATCAGTTATCGCTGACGAAATGAAATGAAGTCCGATAACGGCAACGATTTTATGTTAAGGAATTCGCGAGAATGATTTTTGAAATCTTTTGTCAACTATAATTCCTATTATGTCTGCACTCGTTCCTCGTTTGCCCTCGTTGTGGCACTCGGGTAAATAGTTCGCACAAGCCAGCCCTGATTTTTATTTCGTGTCCCAATGTCCTATAATTAGTCATTATTTTAAATAGCCGCTGAGGCTGTCCCAAAAATTGTTTTTCAAATTCTTTTATTGAAGAAATGTGTAAAAGAATTTTCACACACAATGCTTTCACTATCCAACCGCACACGGTTATATTTTTCTATCCCACGAAAAAGTTTTATTCTTTCTTTGCCATCGCAACGCATAAGTATTTGCAAATTCGTTCCTCAGTTTGCAATACCTATGCAATTCTATCCCATGAAACTTTTTATTACTGTTCATTTTTTCTTGATAAAAAACGAAGCAAAAAATCAAGAAGAAAATATGCTATCAACGCTCTCTTGTCATTTTTAAAGGCTTCCGCATTACGGCTGCTCCAGCCTAAATGCCAATTCACATCCCTCCCACGCCCGCATTTTCTTCGGGCCTCTATGGACAATTATAAAAAACTTAGGAAATATTAATTCTTTTTAAGTTCCAGCTACAGGCAGAAGTTCTGATGTTGTAACAATAACTTTATAGTACTCCCCAAAATTAGGACACAAAGTTAAAGTGTAAATTTTAAATTTGTGACTATGAAAACAAGCAGAAGAAAATTCAGTGCAAAGTTCAAGAGCAAAGTTGCCCTGGAAGCACTAAAAGAGCAGTCTACCATGCAAGAGCTGGCCTCTAAATACGAAGTTCATCCCAACCAGATCGCTACCTGGAAGAAGGAACTGCTGGAGAATGCCGATGCTGTATTTGAGAAAAAGATCT
>JAIOZM010000133.1 GCA_021740585.1 Bacteroidales bacterium | reverse complement strand
AAAGTGAAGAGATAAAAGTGAAGAGATAAAAGTGAAGAGATAAAAGTGAAAAGACTAAAGTGAAAAGACTAAAGTGAAAAGACTAAAGTGAAAAGATAAAAGTTAAGGGACAAAAGTGAGAAGAAAAAGTATATAAATCAGAATGAAGGCGACGAGATATATAAAAGGGGATAGGGTGATTTGGATTGTTGTGATAATCCTGGCGGTGATTTCATTGCTTGCGGTTTACAGCTCATCCCAATCTTTAGCATATAGTTCGGCCAACAGTACTTTTTATTATCTCATTAAGCAGATCGTGATTTTGTTTATCGGCTTTATGGCGCTGTTTTTATCCCACATGGTTCCTTATCGTTATTATTCTAAACTTTCACAGATATTACTGTATGTTGTTGTTCTTCTTCTCATTTTTACGCTTATCGCCGGCCGGGATGTAAATTCAGCCAGACGATCGATAAATATTCCCGGATTTGGAATCACCATGCAGCCCTCCGATTTCGCAAAAATTATTTTGATAATGTATGTGGCAAGAATTCTCTCCATTAAACAGGATTCTTTAAACAATTTTAAGGAAACATTCTTACCCCTGATGGCATGGGTTGGAATTGTAAGCTTTCTGATACTGCCGGCAAATTTTTCGACAGCAGCTTTATTATTCTTTACTGCTATGACCCTTATGTTTATTGGTAGAATACCGGTTAAGTTTCTACTGTTGATTCTTGCCGGCTTCGCCCTGGCTGTATTCTTATTTATTCAGGCATTAAGTGTTTTAAATATTGATGGAAGAGCAGGAACCTGGGAAAGAAGGATTGAGAATTTCAGGAATAAGGATAACGAGAGTGTGAAAAATTATCAGATAAACCGTGCAAAAGTTGCCATTGTTAACGGCGGTTTGATAGGAAAAGGTCCGGGGAACAGCCTCCAAAAAGAAAAGCTTCCCCAGGCAAATTCAGATTTTATTTATGCAATAATTATTGAGGAATACGGAATAATAGGCGGAATTGTGGTGCTATTCCTTTATATGTATATTTTATTCCGAACAGCTTTAATGGTGAGAAAAAGTGTGAGAACCTTCCCGGCAATGCTCGCTATGGGGCTTAGCCTGCTTATTGTATTTCAGGCATTAATTAATATGGGTGTTGCTGTAAGCCTTTTGCCGGTTACAGGACAGCCTTTGCCATTTATTAGCAGTGGAGGATCATCGGTGGTTTTTACCAGCATAGCCATAGGTGTAATACTTAGCGTAAGCTGGGGAATTGAAGAGGATCAAAATAATCTGGCAGATTTGGAAACGAAATCAGATAATGGAGAATAAAAGAATCATAATAGGCGGAGGAGGTACCGGGGGACATATTTTCCCGGCGATTTCAATTGCTAAAGCAATAAGGAAATTAAAGCCCGATACCGAGATTCTTTTTGTTGGGGCGGAGGATAAAATTGAAATGCAAAAAGTTCCGCAGGCTGGCTTTAAGATAGTTGGGCTGCCTGTTGCGGGATTTCAGCGAAAGTTGAGTCTGAGGAATATAAGCTTTTTTATAAAGTTGTTTAAAAGTATGAGGATTGCGAAGCGAATAGTGAAAGATTTTAAACCTGATCTGGCGATTGGAGTAGGAGGTTATGCCAGTGGGCCAATTCTAAGGGCAGCTGCTTCAAAAGGTATTGTTACCGTTTTACAGGAGCAAAATTCACATGCCGGAATTACAAATAAAATGCTGGCCAGGAAAGCAAGTAAAATATTTGTAGCCTACGAAGGAATGGAGAAATATTTTTCTCCTGAGAAACTCATGCTTACAGGAAATCCTGTGCGTCCTGGTATTATAAATACAGATATTAAAGATGAGGAGGCTTTTGAAAGTTTTGGATTAAAAGCAGGGAATCCGGTAATACTAATTCTTGGAGGAAGTTTGGGCGCAGGCACCATAAACCGAAGTATCCTGAATGCAATAGACAGTATTCCGGATCATGTTCAACTGCTCTGGCAATGTGGGAAATATTATTTCGATGCTCTGAATCCTAAGATTGATAAGCTTAAAAGGAAAAATGTAAAACTCATGGCTTTTATTGAGGATATGGACAAAGCATTTCATATAGCTTCAATTATTGTTTCCAGAGCCGGAGCTGGCACCATTTCTGAGCTTCAGGTGGTTGGAAAACCAATAATTTTGGTGCCTTCACCCAATGTTGCTGAAGATCATCAGAAGAAAAATGCATTGGCATTGGTGAACAAATCGGCTGCCATAATGGTGGAAGATTATGAAGCTGAGAATAAACTAATTAGGACAAGCCTCGATTTACTTGAAAATACCGGGGAAAGAAAGCGCTTATCTGAAAACATTAAAAAACTGGCTTTTCCAAATTCTGCAGAACAAATTGCAGAAGAGATATTTAAATTATTGTGATAGTATTTGAAAACATAGAAAGAGTGTATTTTATCGGTATAGGAGGTATCGGTATGTCTGCTATTGCGCGGTATTTTAATGCTCAAGGTCTTGAAGTTGCCGGTTACGACAGAACATCCACACCTCTTACCGATCAACTCGCCAGAGAAGGAATAGTTGTTCATTTCACAGACGATCCGGAATTGATTTCCGGTAAATATAATAACACCAACGCCAGTCTTATCATTTATACTCCTGCCATTCCTGCCGATCATAAGGAGTTGAATTATTTTAAGGCAAATGGATTCAGATTGTGGAAGCGCTCTGAAGTTTTGGGTTTAATAATTGCCGATAAAAAGGGAATTGCGGTGGCCGGAACTCACGGGAAAACCACTGTCTCTGCTATGCTGGCAAATATTTTAACAGCATCTGATAAAAAGTGCAACGCATTTCTTGGCGGAATAAGTAAAAATTTTAATTCAAATCTGGTCCTCACTGAAGATTCTGATCTTATGGTTGTAGAGGCAGACGAATTCGACAGATCATTCCTTTCACTCCATCCGGAAGTTGCAATAGTTACCTCTGTGGATGCCGATCATCTCGATATTTATGAGAATTATGAGAATCTGAAGCAGTCGTTTGAAAAGTTCCTTTCACAGGTTAAACCCGATGGAAAGCTTATAATAAATCAAAAAGTAAGCCTTAAACTTCCTGAAGGAATTGAAGCGTACACATATTCTCTGGATAACAATAAATCTGATTTCTATGCTACGGAGATCGTTCGGGAGGGATATTTGTACAGCTTTAATTTTGTTACTCCAAAAGGGGTATTAGAAGGAATAAAAACGGGTGTTCCCGGACTGGTAAATCTTGAAAATGCTATTGCGGCCCTGGCAGCTTCATGGCTTTATGGACTTGATAGTGATGCGCTTAAAACCGGCGTTTCAGGATATAAAGGAGTCAATCGCAGATTTGATATTCAATATGCTGATGAAAATAAGTTATACATCGACGATTATGCCCATCATCCTGAGGAACTCAAAGCATTCATTCTTTCAGTAAGGGAAATTACCAAGAGTCCTTTAACAGGAATTTTCCAGCCTCACTTATTTTCAAGAACAAAAGACTTTGCCGGTGGGTTTTCGGAGAGCTTGTCGCTACTCGACAATGTTATTCTGCTTGATATTTATCCGGCAAGAGAAAAGCCAATACCCGGAATTAGCTCAAAGATAATTTTTGATAAGTTATCGAATAAAGGTGAAAAAATAATGTGCACTAAAGATCAGATATTTAGGATTATTGATGAATTAAAACCACAAATTCTGCTAACAATGGGAGCAGGCGACATAGATCAGCTGACCGGTGGTTTAAAATTGAAAATGAAAGGATGAAAAGGGCAGGAAGAATCATATTACCCATTTTAATAATAGCATATATGGTGCTGTTTCTTTCCTTTTCGGCTAACAGAAATGAAGAGCTTTTATGTAACGATTTACAAATAATAATGAAGGATACCTTAAAAAGTGAGTTTCTCAAAAAACGGGATATCGAAAATCTGGTTTTAAAGGAGGAAAAAGAATTACTTGGGTATCCTGTAAATGCTATAAATATTAGAAGTATTGAAGCTAAAATACGGACACTTCCTTATGTTAAAGAGGCTGAGATGTATTACGATTTGAATGGAATAATGTATGTAAAAACTTTACAGCGGGAACCTGTTGTGAAAGTACTAAGCAAAACAGGTAAGGGCTATTATTTAGATAGTGAAGGCTTTCTGTTTTCACCAAAAGGAGATTTTACACCCTTCATTATGATAGCTAACGGATCTTTTACTGAAGGCAACGAGTTAAAAACAATCAGGAATATTTCCGAACTAAGTGAGATGAAAAAATATAAAGAATGGAGTGACCTGATTAAGATAGTCAATTTTATCAATAAAGATGAGTTTTGGAAATCGCAAATGGTACAGATATATTTCAATAAGGAGCAGGAATTTGAACTTATCCCCAGAGTTGGGGCCCATCAAATCATTCTGGGAGATGCTGAGAATCTGGCCGTAAAATTCAGAAACCTGAAGATACTCTATAAGGAAGGGCTGACCTATGAAGGTTGGAATAAATATGAAAAAATAAATCTAAAATATAATAATCAAGTAATCTGTTCTAAAAGATAACACTATGGCACAAAAAGATCAAATTGTAGCAGCTATCGACATTGGCACAACAAAAATTGTTGCCATTGTTGGGCGCATTAATGAGGCTGGCAAACTGGAAGTTCTCAGTCTGAGCGATACTCCTTCAAAAGGAGTTAAGCGGGGAGTGGTTTTAAACATTGAAGAAACGGTAAATGCAATCGAGATTACTGTTCGTGAGGCAAGTCAGAAGTCGGGAGTACATTTTCAGGATGTGTTTGTTGGGATTGCCGGACAACACATTAAATCGCTCAGAAATCGGGGATACCTGAACCGCGATTCTTACGAGGATGAGATAACCCGTGCCGATATTAAAAAGTTGGTGGAAGATATGTATAAAATTCCTGTGGAGGTGGGTGAAGAAATACTTCATGTTCTTCCTCAGAATTTTATTGTTGATAGTGAAACAGGAGTAAAAAATCCGGTTGGAATGTCGGGCAAGCGTCTGGAAGCTAATTTTCATATCGTTGTGGGGCAAATTGCTTCGGCAAAGAATATTGAAAAATGCATTAACAGAGTAGGTTTAAATGTAAAGCAACTGATACTTGAACCTCTGGCTTCCAGTGAGGCTGTTCTCACCGAAGATGAAAAAGAAGCTGGTGTAGCTCTTGTTGATATCGGTGGTGGCACCACAGATGTGGCCATTTATTACGACGAAATTATTCGTCATACCGCAGTTATTCCTTTCGGAGGTAATGTTGTAACCCGCGATATTAAAGAAGGTTGCTCCATTTTACAAAGGCAGGCAGAGTCCCTGAAGATTCAGTTTGGTTCGGCCCTTGGCGATCTTGCCAAAGAGGATAAAGTAGTAACCATTCCGGGTATCAGCGGAAGGGAACCAAAAGAAATAAGTTTCAAATCTCTGGCATATATTATTCAGTCGAGAATGGAAGAAATCATTGATGCCGTAATGTTTGAGACGGAGAATTCGGGATATCTTGATAAACTATCGGCGGGTATCGTTCTAACAGGTGGAGGCGCACTACTTCTTCATCTTCCCCAGCTTGTAAAATTCAAAACAGGCCTGGATGTGAGGGTAGGTTATCCAAGTGAGCATCTTGTAAAAGAATCGAACGAAATTGTTAATCATCCCATGTATTCCACATCTGTGGGATTACTTCTGAAAGGATATGAATTCCTGAAGGAAAATAAAGAGCAAATCGCATTGAAGAATCAAGCGGAAGTAAAGGAGATGAAAGTAAAGGAAGTCGAAGAGAAGCCAAAATTTAAAGGGAAAATTATTGAATCTCTGAGAAATGTTATTTCCGACATCTTTGAAGAAGACAATCAACGAATTAATTAAAAGAAAACAAATTAAATAATTTGTCATGGAAAAGGATTTAATGGATTTTGAATTACCTGCAGGACGCTCATCAATAATTAAAGTTATTGGCGTGGGCGGTGGTGGTAGTAATGCGGTTAACCATATGTATTCCAAGGGAATAAAAGATGTAAACTTTGTTGTATGTAACACAGATGCTCAGGCATTGGCTAACAGTCCGGTGCCCGTTAAAATACAACTTGGGGAGTCACTCACAGAAGGCAGGGGAGCCGGCAATAAGCCTGCTATAGGCAGAGAAGCTGCAATGGAAAACCTGGATGACATTAAAGAGATTCTTTCCAAGAATACAAAAATGGTATTTATTACCGCAGGTATGGGTGGAGGAACCGGAACCGGAGCTGCTCCTGTGATAGCCAAAACAGCGAAAGAAATGGGGATATTAACTGTTGCCATAGTGACCATCCCGTTTCGTTTCGAAGGTCAGCAGAAAATTGATCAGGCCATACAGGGTATTGACGAAATAAAACATCATGTAGACTCCCTACTTGTAATTAATAATCAAAAATTACGGGAAGTTTACGGCGACCTGAAACTTGCCGAGGCATTTGCCAGAGCAGACGATGTTCTTACAAAGGCAGCTAAAGGGATTGCTGAGATAATAACCGTTCACGGTCACATAAATGTTGATTTTGCCGATGTGGAAACCGTTATGCAGGATTCGGGTGTGGCCATCTTGGGATCTGCTACCGCCAGCGGAGAGAATAGAGCTATTAACGCCATCGAAGGTGCCCTTTCTTCCCCATTACTTAATAATAATGATATTACCGGTGCTAAAAGCATATTATTGAATATTACTGCGGGTGTAGAAGAACTGAGTATGGATGAGGTAGGCGAAATCACCGATTACCTTAATCATGCAGGCGATAAAAATGCACTTATTATCTGGGGTGCAGGTACCGATGAAAGCCTTGAAAGTGCGATTAGTGTAACCGTTATTGCCACAGGATTTGGTACCAATAGTATTCCTGAATATTATACCACTAAACCACATGTGAATAAAGTTCCGCTAAGAGAATCACATTCTAATGCAAATTATATTAAAGAAGATTTTCAGATTAAAGACAGGGAGTATCATGAGATTCAGCAAAGAATCGAGTTTTCTCAGGATGACAATGCTGAAGAATATGTATTGTATGATCAAAACAAACCCTCAGCAAATCCGGAAAATGATATAAAAGCAATGCAGGACCGGGTTCAGAGGCTTAAGAAGGCACATGAGCAGATAAAAACAGCAGCTTATAATAGTAAATCGGATAATGAAACCATTGAAAAACTGGAAAATCAACCTGCATATCTGCGAAAAAAAATTCAGTTAAAAACAGAGAAACCATCAGAGGAAACAGAAACCTCCAGATATAAATTGTCTGAAGATGAAGATGATGGAGGTCCAAAGTTAAGAGAGGATAATTCCTATTTACATGATAATGTGGATTAGGGGAGGAAGCCCCCTTCGACCCTTCGTATGCTCAGGGATTGCTATCAGTTTCAATAAGAACTTTCATTGATCCCGGATTAGTTTCGAAAAAATGAAATCAGTACTAATGCATAAAGCCTAAAAAATGAAATATTCTGCAAAAATTAGCGAAGACATAAAGCAGGCTATGCGCGACAAGGAAAAAATTAAACTTGAAGCTTTGAGAGCTGTTAAAACGGCTTTCACCATAGCCAGAACGAGTAAATCAGCTGAAATTGAACTCAGCGATGAGGAGGAATTGAAGATAATGCAAAAGCTGGTAAAGCAAAGGAAAGAATCGGCTGCTATTTATAGTGAGCAAAACAGACCTGAGCTTGCCACTAAAGAGGAGGAGGAGGCCACTTTCATCGAGCAATACCTTCCTGCCCAAATGACAGAAGCGGAAATTAAGGAAATCTTAAAAGAAATTGTTGCCGCGTCGGGGGCTAGTGGAATGGCCGACATGGGTATGGTTATGGGTCTGGCTACGAAAAAACTTGCCGGCAAAGCCGATGGGAAAATCATTTCTCAGATTGTGAGGGAAATACTACAGTAAAATTGGGGCTCCCCCCAAAGCAAGGTCATACCCTGAGGTTGGATTAGGCCTTTCCGGTGATGAATGAACCGGGCGATTTGTCGGGCCCTCGCACTCTCTTCAAGATGATTCTCTTTATTTGATGTAAATCTTATTTCAAGATCGCTTTTTTGCAGCTTTACCGGGTTATAAAATTTTACACCGTAATCATACCAATCACTATTCAATAAAAAATTATACAATAGCTATTTTTTTATTAAAAATAGGGAAAATATTTTAAAGATTTATAGGAAGTTAGCAACAAGTGGAGTTTAAATCCTTGTATAAAAAATTCATCTATTTGTTTCTGTATTTGGAAACATTTTCATAGATTTGTATAAAAATAATTAATGAGCAAACCAATAGAAATAATTCTGCTCCCTGATGCTGATAAGTTCGTAGATACAATTGAGAAATCGGCAAGAAAAAGTTATTCTATGCGATACGTAAGACCAAAATGCGGATATATGGAGATTGGTTTGAGAAACTTAAAAGCTCGAAAGATATTTTTGAATTTCGGGTTAAAGACAGCAATAAATTTTTTCGGCTTTTTGCTTTCTGGGATAGCACCGGTGATACAGAAACTCTAATTGTTTGCACACATGGATTGATTAAGAAAACAAACAAGACACCAAAAGCAGAGATTGAAAAAGCAGAAATGATAAAAGAAAAATATTTTAAAGGATTGATTTAAAACTATGATTATGAAAAAGACTAATTATAAAAGATTTGAAGATTTAGAGGATAAATACTTTGGGAAAAGTGGAACACCAGAAAGAGAAGAGTATGAGTTCGATTTAAAAATGGAGTTGATTGGGGAAAAGATTAAACAATTAAGGATTCAAAATAATCTTACTCAATCCCAACTTGGAGAACTGGTTGGTGTAAAAAGAGCGCAGATTTCTAAATTGGAACA